>JAEDMI010000166.1 GCA_016303085.1 Acetatifactor sp. | reverse complement strand
TTAGTAGTTGCAGATGCAAAAACTGGGAAAATACTTGGTAGTACTCAAAGACCATCATTTGATCCGAATAAAAGAAATATAAAGAACTGGATTGATATCACAGTAGGAGAAGCTTATGAACCAGGTTCAATTATGAAAATATATACTTACTGGGAAAGGATAATAACTACATGAGCATGCTGATTTCTCTACACGGCATCTGGGACTTTTGCCTTGACACCGAAAAACAGGGACTGGCCTCACATTTTGAACTTCAGAGGTTCCATGATACCATACAGCTCCCCACTACTGTCTCCGAGGCAAAAAAGGGTACTCCTCATTCAAAAACAGAGACAGGATTTCTCACAGATCCCTATGAAATGTCCGGCTACAGCTGGTATCGAAGGGTAATATCTCTGCCCTTTTCCTCCGTCTCGGATATAAGCGGAAAACAATTTGAACTGATTTTGGAGCGCACCAGGACTTCTTATGTATGGGTTGACGGTATATTTGTGGGATGTTTCGACAGCTTTATCGCACGTCATACCTATGATTTGACCGGCTTTATCAAAACTTTGACCCCTGAAATTACCATTATGGTGTCAAACACCGACTATAAGGTGCCCGGCGGTCACATGACCTCTCCCGACACGCAGACCAACTGGAACGGAATATTGGGAGATATCAATCTGCTTGTCAGGGACGGCGTCAGACTGGGAGCAATCCATGCGCAGTGCAATTTTGCGGAAAAGTCTGTTCATCTGCACCTTCCTGTCCGTTATGAAGCGTCTGTCTCCTGCCCTGCACGGATTCAGGTTCTGCCTGTCCTCTGTCACCTCAAAGATGTATATGCGGAAGCTGATAAAAATATCCCTTCAGACGCACTATTTGAGGAACTTGTTGAGACACGTCAGCTTACCGGGGAGAAAGACTTTTATGATGTGGTTCTGATGCCGGGTGAAAATGAATTCGACCTGCTGCTAAGTCTTTCGGAATCAGGCATGCTCTGGGATGAGGAAAATCCCTATGTCTATCGGCTTGATGTCACTGTCTCTGCACAGGCAGAAATTTCTTCATGCGGTTCTTCTTGCTGTGATACGTCTTCCGTCTATACCGGGCTTTGCTCCTTTACTTCAGACGGCACAAATTTCTGCATCAACGGCAGAAAGACTTTTCTCCGCGGAAAACATGAGGGTATGATTTTCCCTATGACAGGCTACGCACCTATGAGCGTTTCCGGCTGGCTCCACGTCATGAAGATTTCCAAAAATTTCGGAATCAATCACTATCGTTTTCACACCTGCTGTCCTCCCGAAGCAGCATTTATTGCTGCTGATTTGCTTGGTATTTATATGCAGCCGGAGCTACCCTTCTGGGGTACCTTCAACGGGCCCGATGACGAGGGTTTCAATCGGGAAGCTCAGGATTTCCTGGAGACAGAGGGCTTCCGCATGTTGGAGAGTTTTGCAAATCATCCATCTTACCGTATGATGTCCATGGGAAACGAACTTTGGGGCAACGCCTCTGCCATCAATGATCTGTTGGGGAAATATAAGACATTCCGTCCTCATGTGCTTTTTACCCAGGGTTCCAACAATTTTCAGTGGGTACCCAACATCCAGCCAAATGATGACTTTTTTTCCGGTGTCCGGTTTACTTTGGACAGACAGATCCGTGGTTCCTACGCTATGTGCGATAAGCCTCTGGGACATGTACAGTCAGCTTCGCCCGATACGCGATTCAACTACGATGAAGCAATTCGCCCGTCCTATACGTCAGAGGCTTTGCAAGTCTCCTCCGACGGTACGGTGGAAATCCAATACGGAACCGGAGTGAAACGGGTAAAACTGACGGAAGCTCAGTCGGAACTGATTCCGGAAATTCCGGTGATTTCCCATGAAATCGGGCAATATGAAACCTTCCCCGACTTTTCGGAAATTGAAAAATACACAGGCGTGCTAGAGCCGAGAAATCTCACGGAATTTAAAAAACGGCTGGAAGAAAAAGGGATGCTTTCTCAGGCTCATGATTTCTTTATAAACTCCGGTGCGCTGGCTGTTGCCTGCTATAAAAGTGAACTGGAAACTGCCCTGCGTTCTTCTTATCTTGCGGGCTTTCAGATTCTGGATCTTCAGGATTTTACCGGTCAGGGGACTGCTCTTGTGGGAGTGCTCAATGCATTTATGGAAAATAAGGGATTAATCACTGCTGCAGCCTGGCGCAAATTCTGCTCCGGTGCAGTGCTCCAGGCGGAATTTGACAGCTTTGTTGTCACCTTCGGACAAAGTTTCTCCTTTACTGCCTCCCTGAGCTATTTCCGCATGGAAAACCTTGCCGATTGCAGACTGTTATGTCGTTTGACGGATATGGAGGGTTTCATCGTTGGTTCCGTATCTCAAAACATCTCTCCCATCACAAAAAACGGCAGACATATCCTTGGTAAATTTGATTTGAAGATTCCGAAATTGAAAGCACCTTCAGCCCTTCAACTCACCGTGGAACTGGAAGGTACAGGTATTGCAAACGAATATACACTATGGTGCTATCCCGAATCGTCACAGCAAGCTCCTACAGTATCCGATTCTGACAGACCGGCGTTCCTCTGTTCTGAATTGCCGGACATAGCCGGACACGCAAAATCCTGTATTCTCTTCCTGTCGGAGAAAGAGAACATGGCTTCCGTGGAGGGAACCTACTGCACGGATTTCTGGTGCTATCCCATGTTTCGCAGCATTTCTTTAAGCATGAACAAGGAGGTTCCCGTGGGCACAATGGGTCTGTTGATTCAAAATGGACACGAAGCACTAAAAGGTTTCCCCTGTGAGAGCTACACCACGCCCCAATGGTATACTGTCGTAAACGCTTCCCGCTCCACCATACTGGACGATACAAATATTCTTCCCATTGTTCAGACTATCGACAACTTTGACCGGAATCACCGTCTGGGACTGCTCTATGAAATCTATCTGAGTGACCTTGACCTTGGTGTTCTGGTCTGCACCAGCGATTTGCCCGGACTGATAAGAGCAGGACATCCCGAGGCAACGGCTTTGTATAACAGTCTGACTTCCTATCTGCCCCGTTTGCGCGAGACAAGGTCTGAAAAATATGCAATGTCCTTTGACAGTTTTACCTCCTTGATTTTAAGATAATCCCGATATGATATGTGAGACACAGGGAAACACATATAGAAAGAGGATGTACCTCCCATGGAAGTACATCCTCTTGTTTTCTCACTCACTGTTTATTTTTTGTAACTGGGCCATCATACTCAGGAAACCTTCTTCCTTTATTATTGCAAGCCCGGATGCTTCATCTCCGAGTACAATCAGATTGTCTCCCGGCTCAATTTTAAATACCTTTCTGGCCTTTGCCGGAATAACAATTTGTCCCTTATCTCCCACTTTTACCACACCAAACATGTGCTTCCCCTTCGGAGGCACAGCGAGACCGGTATCTTTGCCGTCATAGTTTACCAGATCATCCAGTGAAACCTGGAATACCTCTGCGATTTGTTTACATTTTTCTACGTCCGGCAACGACTCTCCTGTTTCATACTTTGATAAGGTCTGTCTGCTGACATGAATTTTGTCTGCTAATTCCTCCTGAGAAAGCCCATGCATTTTTCTGAGTTCCACCAGATTGTCCTGAAACATTTTTACTCCTTCTTCATTTTTGAATCCTTTTTTATTCCCAGTACACACCAGCGAATGAACGGGATTCTTGAGATAATCTCATACAGCAATAATCCTCCTGCAAATGCAGCAAGCGTAACCAGCAGGTAGATAAGGCCGGCCGGCAGTTTTGTATACTTTGTCAGCAGATAAGCAGCAAAAGAAAGCGCCAGATAATGGAATACGTACAATCCAAAGCTTCTCTTTGCAATAAATACACTAAATTTATCAGTTCCGTATGCCCATTTTTTAAAGCAGCCAATTACCGCGAGACACATTATCCAAGCATAGCTGATGGCAAAAGGGGAATTTACCGCAGGAGCCTCTGCATAATTTTGTCCAAAGGTAATATATACATAAGCTGCTCCAAGGAAAAGAGCCGCTATCAGCAACGGAATCGCTAACTTTTTCAGACAATCCGTTACCTCTTCGTGCGAAAAAACATAATACCCCAGCAAAAAGCCAATGCCGTAAATTCCGAAACGATATACCACTATTACCGGAGTATTTAAAACTTGCGCTGCTCCCCAAACTGCAAGTCCAAGGAGAATGAGCATCAAAATATTAGTCTTGGCACCCAGCTTCAAAAGTCTTCCTTTCTCCACTTTACGTACAAGAAGAAGAATCAGAGACAAAATCCACATCACCTGAACAGTCCAGAGAACTCCCGTGCCCGAGACACACATAATCAAGTATAACACAGGTGCCGGCGTCTCCGGCATGGAATCAAACGCATGACCGATTACCATGTTAAAATATCCCTGTGCCCATCCGAATACCAATAGTCCAATGGTAGACGGTACCAGCAGTTTTCGGGTTCTTGCCCGTAAGAATTCCCCTGCACTATGGTTTTCCAAATAGAATCTGCTGCACATTCCGCTTATGATAAACAAAATTAACATAAACCACGGATACAACAGATACTGCACAACATCCAGCCAAGGTACATTTGCAATCGGTCCGATTACACCGGCTGTAATTACAGAATTGAACATGTAAATGACATGATATAAAACTACCAGAATAATTGTGAAAGAGCGAATGTTATCAATGTAGTATTTTCTCATACAATTACCACCTTTGCTATTAATTTTAACATATTATAGCAAATAAAACATTGTCTTTCTACCAACTATTTTTAACATTACATCCCGTATTTTGTTAAATTCAGTTGCTTTATTTCCTATTACACATTCGACAAAATCAACTCCATTTTTCCTGTCAATTCCACGCTCTTAGCTCCGTTTGGAATCAAGAAATGGTCGCCCTTTCTCACAGGCTGGCTGTTGACAATACCGTCACCGGACACTATCGTAGCCAACAGAAAAGGAGCATTCGTATCAAACTGCATACTGCCGTTTAAATTTACCTTTGATACCCGATAATACTTGCAACGATAAAGCTCATTAATGCAGTTCTCGGGCAAGTCTGCCGCGGATTTGACACTTTCCTCCGCTGATTTTGCGGGCACCGTAATGACATCGATGCTCTGCTCAACGTGCAACTGTCTGGGCTTGCCGTTTGAAAGCCTGTCATAATCATAAACACGGTAGGTAATATCACTGTTTTGCTGAGTTTCCAAAATCAGGAGTCCGCCCTTGATAGCATGTACTGTTCCGGGATCGATTTGGATAAAATCACCCTTCTTTACAGGAATCTCACGAATGAACTCCTTCCAGCGGCCCTGATGAATCATGTCATCCAGTTCTTCCTTTGTCTTCGCATTGTGACCGATGACCAACGTTGCTCCCTCGGGGCAATCCAGTACATACCAGCACTCCGTCTTGCCCAGAGAACCGTTTTCATGAGATCCTGCGTAAACATCATCCGGGTGTACCTGAATACTCAAATCATCCTTTGCATCGATAATCTTTACCAACAGCGGGAAGCGGTC
>JAEDMI010000006.1 GCA_016303085.1 Acetatifactor sp. | reverse complement strand
AGAAGCAGATTCAGCACAGCCTGAGCGAGTTGGATTTCCCCTGCACAAAGATTATTATTGCCCAGAGAATTTCAACCACAAAGTTCGCAGATAAGATACTGGTTCTTCAGGACGGACACATCACGGAGTCCGGTACCCACGATGAGCTGGTTGCGAAAAAGGGATATTATTACAGTCTGGTAAAATTGCAGACGGGAGAAGGGAATGAGTAAATCTAGGGCAGCATTCTTCCGGAATAATCAAAGAAAGGTTGTGAATTATGGCAAGAAGAAATACCTACAGAGAAGATGAAGTGCTGGAGACACCTTTTGACTTCCATCATCTCCTCCGTGCATCGGTTTATATTAAGAAATATATGGGGCAGATGATATTGGCGCTGACCCTGAGTGCCATCGGCGGCATTGCCGGTCTGTTTGCTCCTATGATTACCCAGCATGCGCTGGATGAGGCAATTCCTGACGAGAATATCAGGCTGCTGTTCATTTTGGTGGCAGTGTTGATTTTTACCTATGTGGTCAGCGTCATTTTCACCACAATCCGCTCCCGCATCATGGTGAATGTCAGCCAGAATATTATCTTTGATATCAGAAGAGATATATTCGCCCATTTACAGAAGCTGCCCTTCCAATATTATGATGACAGACCTCACGGAAAAATCCTGATACGTGTGGTAAACTATGTAAACTCTGTGTCGGATATGCTGTCCAACGGCTTGATTAACGTGGTACTGGAGATTTTGAACCTGATTTTCATTGTGGTGTTCATGTTCTGCGTGGATGTGAAGCTGTCGCTGGTGGTTCTGGCGGGTGTGCCGGTGCTGGCGGTATTCATGTTCTGGATTAAGAAGAAACAACGAAGAGCCTGGCAGCAGGTGTCCAACAAGAACTCCAACCTGAACGCATATTTGCAGGAAAATATCGTGGGTGCAAAGATTACTCAGATTTTTGCCCGCGAGGAGGAAAACTCAGAGACCTTCAGGGAATTGTCAGACCGCTGTCGCGGTGCTTGGATGAAAGCGGTTAAGTACAGCAACCTGGTGTGGCCGGGAATCGATAATATAGCAGTCTGGGTTCGGGCAGCCATCTTTATTTTCGGTCTGCTTGTCTTCGGACAGGGAAATACCAGTCTGGGTGTCATCGTGGCAATTTCGTCCTATGCTTCCCGGTTCTGGCAGCCGATTATGAACCTGGGCAATATTTTTAACAACTTTATCAACAATATCGCTTATCTGGAGCGTATCTTCGAGACACTGGATGAGCCTGTCACCGTGGACGATGCGGAGGATGCCATCGAGATGCCGGGAATCAGGGGGGAGGTTACCTTCGAGAATGTAACCTTCGGCTACGAGTCGGATAAGATGGTACTGAAAGATTTGTCCTTTACCGTGAAGCCCGGTGAGAGCGTGGCTTTGGTGGGACCTACCGGCGCCGGCAAGAGTACCATTGTGAACCTGATTTCCAGATTCTACAACGTAAACGAGGGGCGCGTCCTGATTGACGGACAGGATATTTCCAAAGTGACGTTGCATTCCCTGCGCTCCCAGATGGGAATCATGCTGCAGGACAGCTTCATCTTCTCGGGAACTATTGAAGATAACATCCGCTACGGTAAGCTGGATGCCACCGAGGAGGAAATCATCAAGGCCAGCGAGACGGTCTGCGCCGATGAGTTTATCCGCCGGTTCCGGGACGGCTATCAGACGGAGGTAAAGGAAAGGGGCTCTCTGCTGTCCCAGGGACAGAAGCAGCTGATTTCTTTTGCAAGAACCTTGCTTTCCAATCCTTCCATTCTGGTGCTGGATGAGGCGACCTCCAGCATTGATGTTCAGACGGAGCGGGCATTACAAAAGGGACTGAACGCCATGTTGCAGGGAAGAACCTCTTTCATCATCGCCCACAGGCTTTCTACCATCAAGAACTGTGACAAGATTATGTATATTGATCAGGGCGGCATCATGGAATGCGGAACCCATGAGGAACTGATGGAGAAGAAGGGCTATTATTATCACCTGTACACTGCCCAGATGGAAGACATTGCATAACGGTTCAGCCGCAAAATGCCGTCAGATGTGCGTGGATACCTGCGCACAAAGCACATGTTGACCGGCTTGACAGAACTTGCCGGGCGCGTGGCGGAACTGCTACATATTTTGTATAAAAATGTAAATTTGTACATTTTCACAGGAGACAGAAAGTGTTATACTGACGTCGGAATGCAGAAACTGTAATTCTGCATTCCGGCGTTTTGCATGAGAGGAGAATATCGGATGAAATTTAAACCTAAGACGTTGGATTACAATTTGAGTCCCTACACCGGGCTGACCCGCGAGAGCTGGCTGGAAGCAGGGAGATATATGTTGGAGGGCATCTTTCAGAATATCGATGACTTTGAAAAGCCGGTTATCATGCCCAGAAAAGAGACGGAAATCACATATCCTCATCTGAAGGATTCCCCGGAGCAGCAAAGGACACAGCGCTCGGCGGAGGTGTTTGAAGGACTGACCCGCTCCTTTTTCATAGCGGCACCTGTGATGAAAAATATCCCCGACCTGACAATCTGTGGCTACTCCATGGCGGAGTACTATAAAAATCAGGTGCTTCGGGTCTGCACAAAAGAGGATGAACTCTATGTGGGTACCTATGAGGATCAGCAGGATATCACCGGACATGCTGACCCTTTCCGCGCTTTTCAACAGACGGTGGAGACCTGTGCTCTGGTTATCTGCCTCTGGATCAGCAGGGAGCAGATATGGGATACCTATACAAAACAGGAAAAGGATACCATTGCCGCATTTTTGGATTCCTACGCCCATGCAAACACTGTCCCCCAGAACTGGCGCCTTTTTAACATGCTGGACATGGCTTTCCTTCATATGGAGGGGTATCCCATCCGGGAGGAGAAAATGCTGGACCATGCACAGGCAATTTTAAACTATTATGCGGGGGACGGCTGGTACAGGGACGGACATTCCTTTGATTATTATTCCTGCTGGGCTTTCAATGTATATGCGCCCATCTGGAACCTCTGGTACGGCTATGAAAATGCCCCCTATCTGGCGAAGAGATTTGAGGAGAATTCCAATAAACTTATGGAGACCTACGGAGACTTCTTCGACAGGGACGGCTGGACCAATATGTGGGGCAGAAGCAATATCTATCGCAATGCGGCCACCAGTGCTTTTGACGGTAATTTACTGCTGCGCGAAAGCAGGGTTAATCCGGGACGGGCAAGACGTATTTCCTCCGGTTCTCTGATGCAGTTTTTGGGAAGAGAGGATTTTCTGTACAAGGGAGTTCCTACCTTGGGCTTTTACGGGCAGTTTTCGCCTCTTGTACAGGGCTATTCCTGCGCGGAATCTCCCTTTTGGCTGGGAAAGGCATTTCTATGTCTTCACCTTCCCGCAGACCATCCTTTCTGGACAGAGAAGGAGAATAACGGAACCTGGGATACCTTGCAGGAAAATGAGGTAAAGGTTACGACATTGAACGGACCGGCGCTCTGCTTTTCAAACCATGAGGCAAACGGAGAGACCATTCTCCGCACGGGCAAAGTACTGAAGAACACAAATGATACCCACGGTATGTGGAATTACTCAAAGCTTTCCTTCAATACCAAGTATCCCTGGGAGTCCGGACCCACCGTGGATGTGGAAGCTCAGCAGTACGTTTTAAGGGACATTACCACGAATCGGTTTTCCGAGGCCAATGTGACCTTCTGGTGTGGGGAGAAAAACGGTGTATTATATCGCAGACAGTTTTTTGATTACAGGCTGGACACGGAATGCCATTGGCTGCAGGCTTTGAATCTGGCAGACTTTCCTGTGCCCTGCGGTATCATGCGGGTGGATAAATTGAGATTACACAGATGCCCCGTTGAGCTGACACTGGGTTCCTACGGTTTTCCGGACAACGGAACGGAAATTACGGAGAAAGTGTGCGGAAACGCAAAAGCGATTATCTTGAAGGGCAGGGACTCGCAGGGTACAGAGAAACAGATGGCAATGTCAATTTTTGACGGCTGGAAGGAACTGAGCCTGGTGTACAGTGTGGGAACAAACCCTGAGTCGGAACGCTCCGTTGTGGTTTACGCCGCCATGGACAGGGAGGAGCAGTATGGGTATGAAAATTATATACTGATTTCCCAAGTGATTACCAAAGAGAGCCACGAAGACTTTACGGAGGAAGAACTGTTCCCCATAAAGAGTGTTATCTATACGGACCCCGAGTGCTGCGGCGGCTACGGTCCTGTGGTGCTTCAAATGAAGGACGGCAGCGAGAAGTACATAGAATTTGAGGGCATAGAGGGACAAATGAGTCTGTAAAATACAGCCTAAACCCCAAATTTTCCAAAGAATTCCTCCTTTGGACAAGGTTTGCTGTAAAAATATCCCTGAATGAAATCGGGATTCAGAGCTGTAATTTTTATCAGCTCTTCCCTGGTTTCAATGCCTTCTACAACCAAGTTCAATCCGATGCTGTGTATCATGCGGATAATGTGAATCAACAGTTCAAATTCGTAGTCGTTCTGCAGCGCCTTTACAGTGAAGCTTCTGTCAATTTTGACAATATTGGGACGGAGATTTCCGATATTCTGCAGATTGGAGTATCCGGTGCCGAAATCATCAATGGCGATGCTCACATCCACATTTTTCAGCTTGCGCCACACGTTTTGAATGGCGGGACTGTTTTCCAGATGACCGCTCTCTGTCAGTTCTACAATCAGGCTGTTGGGAGGCAGGGCATGCTGATCCAACGCCTCCATAATCTCCTCAAACATCGGACTTTTCAGAAGCTGTATGTAGGAGAGGTTGATGGATACCTTAAAGTCGGGATATTTTTCCCTGCACTGTGCACACATGTCCAGTGCATTTTTGATAATCCATTTTCCTACCGGAATGATGAGACCGCTGTCCTCCAGTATGGGTATGAACTCATAGGGAGAAATGCTTTTGCCTTCCGGCGTCCGGTAACGCAGAAGAGTCTCCGCAGCATACAGATGCTCGCCGTTGCTCATGATGATAGGCTGGTAGTTCAAATCAAATCCATCGAAATTGTTGGAGACCGACTGGCGGAGACAGGAACGTATATGACGCCGCTGCAAAAATTTTTCGTAATCGGCGGGGCAGAAAAAATACACCTGATTCTTACCGCGATTCTTTGCCTCTGCCAGTGCGAACTCAGTCAGTTTCAGAAGTTCCTCATAATTATTCACTTTGATATCGCTCAGGGAGATAATGCCTCCCGATATGGTGTACAGCGCTTTATAGTGCTGCTGCTCGACCAGATTGTCCACAGCTGAGCGAATGTGGTGATAGAGCAGATTCATGGATGCCGCAGGTCTGTCGGAGACATCCAGAACAATGAATTCATCGGAGACAATACGGTAGGCATACTGAAAAGCATCCAGGGATTGCTGGATGCAGTCGGCCACTTTTCTTAAAATAAAGTTACCGTAGCCCATGCCGTGTCTTTCGTTGAGAGTCTTAAAGTCATCAATACCGATGCGCATCAATAATCCCTTGGAAAAATCGGGAATCATCATCTGCATATGCTCATGCAGAAAACTTTCGCCGGGCAGTCCGCTGACATTGTCAGCCTTCTGCTGGTTTCCGATTTCGTTAATACATCCCACCATCAGAATGGGGGTCCGGTTTTCGTCATATATGACGCGGCCCCTGCAGTTAATCCAGACCGGGGAGCCGTCTGCCCCAAGCCATCTGTATTCCAGATTATGCTCCTCTTTTTGACCGGACAGAACCTGCATTAAGTCCAATTCCAGCATGGGAAAATCATCGGGATAAACAAATTTGCCGTGGGTAGCCACCACATCGTGGAAGATGCTGCCCGGCAGGTTAAAACGTTTCACTGCCCGCTCTGTTATATAGTAAGTATCACTGACCAAATCATACACATACAGGTAATCGTTCATGCATGGAGAGAATTCTTCTGTTATGCGACAAATATTATCGAAGGTCAGGATCTCGGCGTTGGTGCTCATATAGTCGTCCTCCTACCGCACAGATATAGAAAGAGTAAATTTTGTGCGGTACTCTATCTATATTATATACCTGTTTTCTAAAATATCAATCGAAAAGTACATATTATATGAAAATTGTGCGGAATTATAACAAATTGAGTTGCTTTTTGCGAAATATGTCGGCTTGAGTCTTTTTAAAAGAAATTTATGCTGTTTTTGTAAAAAAAGGATGAAAAAAATAGAGTAATAATGTATAATGTCATATATACCTTTGGAAGGAGGGGCAAAACATCATGCAAAAATTAACTATTGACAAGGAGGCCCTTGAGGAAAAGGCTGAAGAGCTTCTCGAGAAGGCAGTTGAGAAAAAGAAGGTCGGCATGTTCCGGGGCATTCAGACCAGAATCATGATTGCACTTGTTGTTACAATGCTTGTGTCCTCGGGTTTTATAACGGCTATGGCTATAGAACGGTTCTCGGACTCTTTGAGTCAGCGGGTACATAGCGAGATGTTGGGACTTGCCAAGGCTTACGGATTGGAATTGCGTACTGCGGTGGCTGTCAACGGAAGTAAAATGCCTGATACCGAAACCCTGACAGCGATGCTTGGAGATGTGACCATGGACGGTGTTGAGGGAAGCTATTGCTATGTGGTGGACGGACAGGGTATCATGCTGATGCATCCCACAGTCTCCAAGGTGGGGCAGCCTGTGGAAAACGAAGTGGTTTCCGGGTTGGTAAAACAGTTGTCGAACGGTGTGATAGCAGATCCGGCCGTGGTGGAATATGAGTTTAAGGGAGCCATGAAGCTGGCAGGTTACTATGTGGTGCCGGATGGATCGGGTATCCTTGTGATAACTGCGGATAAGTCGGCAGCACTTGCTTCTATTACTCAATTTACGGTGATGTGTGCAGGCTGTGCTGCGTTTATTCTGGTTCTGGTGCTGCTCTGCGGAACGCTGATTTCCAGAAGTATTGCAAAGCCGATTAAGATGTTGACCGGTGTTATTGACCAAAACGCTGAGTTTGACTTTACGGAGAGCAGAATCAGCAGACTTCTCTCCAAGGGCAAGGGAGAGACGGCAGTTATGAGCAGCGCCTTGGAAAGCATGAGAGCAAATCTGGTGGGTATGGTGAAGCAGTTGGCGGAAGCGGCAGAGAAGCTGAACGACAATGCAAATGGTCTGAAAGGTCTCGTGGAAGATTTGAACAGCAATTCCTGCGATAACTCCGCGACCAGCCAGGAGCTTGCGGCCAGCATGGAGGAGACTTCGGCCACTACCCAGATTATTGATGAGAGAATGAGCGACATTGATGAGAACACCAGAAAAATCGGCAGCCTGACCAAGGAAGGAGAGCAGAACGCGTCCAGGATTATTGTAAAGGCGGAAGGATTGAAGAAGAGTACCGAGGAGGCAAATGCAAAGACAAGAGATATTTACTCCAAGGTGAAGCAGGAATCCGATATTGCGATTGAAAAGGCAAAGGAGATTGAGCAGATTAACGCTCTGACCGAGGCCATTGCGGCGATTGCAAGCCAGACGGAACTCCTGTCCCTGAATGCATCCATCGAGGCGGCAAGAGCGGGAGAAGCGGGAAGAGGCTTTGCTGTGGTTGCCAGTGAAATCGGCAGTCTTGCGTCCCAGTCCACTGAGACCGCAAACAATATCTCCAACATCGTGACAGGTGTCAAGGATGCAGCCGAGAGCATGGAGAAATGTCTGCAGTGGATGATTAGCTTTATGGAAGAGACAGTCATCAGGGATTACGAGAATTTCATCAAGGTCAGCGAGGAGTACAGCGCGGATGCGAAAGCATTCTCCGGCAGCATGAAGACCATCAACGAGTCTGTTGCGGAACTTGAGGTGAATATCAATGACATCACCAACTCCGTTCAGGGCATCAACACCACGGTAAATGAGGCAGCAATCAGCATTAACGACATTGCAGCTAAGGCAACGGATATGGTGGGATATGCCAGCGATACAGGAGAAAAGGCTGAGGTCAATGCAGAGTTTGCAAGACAGCTGGAGGAGATTGTAAAGAAGTTTAAGATTTGACGAAACAGACAATAGAGCGTGAAATAAGCGGAACAGACCGGGCGGTTTTAAACTGCCCGGTTTTTTGTGTTGACATTTTGTGGAAAGCGTAGTATCATTCAGAATAGTTTGAAACTCAAATAATTTGACAATCAAACAAATAGAGTATCAAACTGTCTGATGTAGTAAAGAAAACTATGAAAAGCAAAAAGGAGAACAAAATCATGTTGGAAAAGGTAAAGGCAGTAATTGAGGAGAAGTTGAACGCAGAGGGAGAAAGCATCACGGAGAGCACCAGCTTTAAGGATGATTTGAACGCAGACTCCCTGGATTTGTTTGAGATGGTAATGGCTCTGGAGGATGAGTTTAACATTGAGATTCCTTCCGAGGATCTGGAGAAGCTGCTGACTGTGGGCGATGTATTGGAGTATCTTGCCGCAAAGGGTGTTGAATAAGCATAAAATCTTCCGGACAGGAATGGAGGAGACGAAAGACATGAAAACAAAACTGACAGAACTTCTCGGTATAGAGTACCCTATCATTCAGGGCGGCATGGCCTGGGTGGCGGAGCATAAGCTGGCGGCGGCAGTGTCCGAGGCAGGAGGAATCGGTCTCATCGGTGCGGGCGGGGCGCCTGCCGTTTTTGTGAAGGAGCAGATTCAGAAGGCTAAGGAACTGACGAATAAGCCCTTTGGTGTCAATTTGATGCTGATGAATCCCGAAGCAGATGAAATTGCAAAAGTTATCGTGGAAGAGGGTGTCAGAGTGGTGACTACCGGTGCCGGTAATCCCGGAAAATATATGGCGATGTGGAAAGAGGCAGGAATAAAGGTCATCCCCGTGGTGGCGAGCACTGCCATGGCAAAGCTGATGGAGCGTGCCGGTGCCGATGCCGTTGTTGCGGAAGGCATGGAGAGCGGCGGACATATCGGTTCCCTGACTACCATGGCGCTGGTTCCTCAGGTAGTGGACGCGGTTTCGATTCCCGTGATTGCAGCCGGCGGAATCGGAGACGGACGGGGACTTGCTGCGGCGCTGATGCTGGGAGCGGAAGGTGTTCAGATGGGTACAAGGTTTGTAGTGGCAAAGGAATCTATCGTTCATCCCAATTACAAGGAAAAGCTGCTTAAGGCAAAGGACATTGACTCCGAGGTAACAGGCATGAGTACCGGTCATCCCGTTCGTTCCCTCCGCAATAAAATGACAAAGGAATATCTGCGTCTGGAAAAGGAAGGAGCCGGGTTTGAGGAACTGGAGAAGCTTGGTCTGGGTGCACTTCGCAGGGCGGTCATGGAGGGTGACGTGGTAAACGGCACTGTTATGGCAGGTCAGATTGCGGGAATGGTAAGTAAAGAGCAGACCTGCCGCGAGATGATTGAGGAAATTATGGCGCAGGCAGAAGAATTGCTGAAGGGCGCCACGGACAGAGTGTAGGAGATGAAAGCCGCCCGGGCGGCAGAATGGAAGGAAAAATGAGTAAGACAGCATTTGTTTTTCCCGGACAGGGTGCCCAGTACTTTGGCATGGGAAAAGATTTTTACGATACCTATGAGACGGCAAGGAAGGTTTATGACATGGCAGAGGAAGCCACGGGACTGGATGTGGCCGGTCTCTGTTTTGCGGAGAATGATAAGTTAAATATTACGGAATACACCCAGATTGCCATGTTGACAACGGAGATTGCAATTCTGAAGGTGATTGAGGAACAGGGAATCAAGGCGGATTGTTGTGCGGGCTTAAGTCTTGGCGAGTACGGTGCACTGGCAGCGGCGGAGGTAATGGAGCTGTCCGACTTATTCAGATTGATTCGCAGCCGCGGCATCTATATGCAGGATGCATATCCCACAGGCGGTGCCATGACAGCGGTTTTGGGACTGGATGCGGATACCATTCGCAGAATCTGCGAGGAGACTCCCGGAATCGTGTCCATCGCCAACGATAATTGTTCCGGGCAGATTGTGATTACCGGAGAAGAAGGCGCTGTACAGGCGGCTGCAGCAAAGCTGCAGGAGAGCGGCGCAAAGCGCTGTATCCCTTTAAAGGTAAGCGGACCCTTCCATTCCGCGCTTCTTTCGGGAGCGGGAGAGAAACTTGCCGCAGAGCTGGAAAAGGTGACGGTGCATGACCCGAAGATTCCTTATCTCTGCAATGTGGAAGCAGATTATGTTACCAAAGCGGACAGAATCAAGGAACTTTTGGCGAAGCAGGTGTCGGGCACCGTGAGATGGAGAGAAATCATGGAGCGCATGATAGCGGACGGCGTGGACACCTTTATCGAAATCGGACCGGGCAAGACCCTCAGCGGTTTTTTGCGGAAAACCAGCCGCGAGGTGACAGTGAAGAATGTGGAGACAGTGGAAGATTTGAACAACCTGGTTCGGTCGTAGCCTGCATATATGAATATGTTGCACCGGTCACGGGTTGAGCGCGGTCAAGCGGCATTAGAGGAATGAGAGGAAAAATGGAAGAGATGAGAAGAGAACTGAGCGGTAAGGTGGCGCTTGTCACCGGAGCGGGAAGAGGTATCGGAAAGGCCATTGCCCTGAAACTGGCGGAGCAGGGTGCCACGGTGTTGGTAAATTACAACGGCTCCAGAGAGCGCGCACTGGAGGTTGTGGCGAAGATTGAAGAAGCCGGCGGAAGTGCTGAAGCATTTGGCTGCAATGTGGCTGATTTTGAAGCCTGCGGGAAAATGGTGGAGGAGATAATCGGAAAGTATTCCCGCGTGGATATTCTGGTGAACAATGCGGGGATTACCCGGGATAATCTGCTGATGCGCATGTCGGAGGAGGAGTTTGACACCGTGATTGACACCAACCTGAAGGGGGCATTTAACACCATCAGATATCTG
The DNA here is from genome assembly GCA_016303085.1 of Acetatifactor sp. Classification (GTDB taxonomy): domain Bacteria; phylum Bacillota; class Clostridia; order Lachnospirales; family Lachnospiraceae; genus Acetatifactor. Next base: position 17,332 of record JAEDMI010000006.1, on the reverse strand, counting down.
TCCCGCTACTTTCTAAAGCAGCGCAGCGGAAAAATTATCAACATCTCTTCGGTTTCCGGGGTTCTGGGAAATGCGGGACAGGCAAACTATTCCGCATCCAAGGCGGGACTCATCGGACTGACTAAGAGCGTTGCGAGAGAGCTTGCATCGAGAGGTATCTGCGTCAATGCGGTGGCACCGGGATTTGTGGATACGGAGATGACAAAGTCCATGCCCGAGAAGACAAAAGAGGCAGCAGTGGGGACAATTCCCATGGGCAGAATGGGAAGCCCCGAGGAAATCGCTGAAACGGTTGCGTTTCTGGCGGGTAGCGGCTCAGACTATATCACAGGTCAGGTTATCTGTGTGGACGGAGGAATGGCAATATGAGAAGAGTTGTAGTGACAGGTATGGGAGCGGTGACTCCCATCGGAAACAGTGTCGAGGAATTCTGGAACGGTGTAAAGCAGGAGAAAATCGGTTTTGCGCAAATCACCAAATTTGACGCTGAGGATTATAAGTGTAAGCTTGCCGCAGAGGTAAAGGATTTTAACCCCGAGGAGTATATGGACAAGAAGGCGGCAAGACGTATGGAACTGTTTTGCCAGTATGCGGTTGCTGCCACAGGTGAAGCAATGAAGGACGCAGGGCTTGACATGGAGAAAGAGGATGCATGGAGAGTCGGCTGCGCTATCGGCAGTGGTATCGGCAGCCTTCAGGCCATAGAGAGGGAGCATGGCAGATTGCTGGAGAAGGGACCCTCCAGAGTGGGACCGATGTTTGTACCGCTAATGATTTCCAACATGGCAGCAGGCAATGTCAGCATCATGTACGGACTTAGGGGAAAGAGCCTGAATGTGGTGACAGCCTGTGCCACGGGAACTAACTCTATCGGAGAAGCTTTCCGGGCCATCCAGTACGGAGATGCGGATGTGATGGTGGCAGGCGGTACAGAGGGTGCGGTCACTCCCATGGGTATCGCCGGATTTATGGCACTGACAGCACTTTCCGACAGCACAGACCCCGAGAGATGTTCTATTCCCTTTGACAAGGACAGAAACGGTTTTGTCATGGGCGAGGGCGCAGGTATTGTCATTCTGGAGGAACTGGAGCATGCGAAGAAGCGCGGCGCGCACATCTATGCAGAGGTGCTGGGTTACGGCTGTTCTTCTGATGCATATCATATCACTTCCCCCGCAGAGGACGGAGCAGGTGCGGCACGGGCAATGCAAAACGCCTTGGAGGACGGTGGTGTGGCACCCGGGCAGCTGACCTATATCAATGCTCACGGCACAAGTACACATCACAATGACCTCTTTGAGACAAGAGCAATCAAGCTGGCTTTCGGTGAGCATGCAAAGAACCTGAAAATCAATTCCACCAAATCCATGATAGGCCATCTTCTTGGTGCAGCCGGAGCGGTAGAGTTCATCACCTGTGTCAAGGAGATAGAGGAAGGCTTTATTCACAGGACGGTAGGATTGCAGGAGACCGGGGAAGAGTTGGATTTGAATTACTGTAAGGAGAGCTTCCGGGAAGAAGTTCCTTATGCTCTCAGCAATTCCCTGGGCTTTGGCGGCCACAATGCAAGCATATTAATCGGAAAACTGCGGGAAGAGTAAATACAGCAGTTGACCATACTTCCCGTCTGACATGTAAACGTCCGTATACTTGGGAAGACGGTTGAACTGTCGGACCGGAAATGAAAAAGGAGGCTACAGCCATGTCATTGTATACGGCAAAGGAAATTATGGATATCATTCCCCACAGATATCCCTTCTTACTGATAGATACCATAGAGGAGTTGGAACCCGGTGTCAGGGCTCTGGGAAAGAAATGCGTCAGCATGAACGAGCCTTATTTTCAGGGACATTTTCCCGGGAATCCGGTGATGCCCGGAGTACTTATCATAGAAGCGCTTGCTCAGGTAGGAGCGGTGGCAATTTTGTCCCAGCCGGAATGGAAGGGGCACACCGCATACTTTGCGGGAATCGATAAGGCAAAATTCCGCCAGAAGGTAATGCCGGGGGATGTACTTATGCTGGAGATGGAGATTATCAAGGTTAAAGGACCGGTGGGCGTGGGAAAGGCTACCGCTACCGTGAACGGCAAGGTAGCCGCTTCGGCGGAGCTGACCTTTGCAATCGGAGTCTGATAGGAATGCCTGTACGGTGCTCTTATCAAACGGGAAAGGAATGAGTGTTGTTATGAATGTTTTCATGAAGCAGAAGCGTGCGGATTTTTTTGCGAAGAAGCTGAGTAAAATAAATGAGACGCTGGGCGGCAAACCTACCGGGTATACCCCGGAGCCCGAAGAGGAAAAGTCCGAGGCGGAAAAGTCCGATGCGGAGAAGCCTGCGAAAAACGGGGAACCTCAGGTGAAGGAGGTTTACATGATACGCTGTCCCAAGTGCGGCAAGAGCGTGGAGAGAGACAGGGTCGTAAAGAAAAAATACATCTGTTACGAGTGCGGTGGGTATTTCAGGGTCAAGGTGCCCAACCGTATCCGCATGGTGGCAGACCCCCATACCTTTGAACCCTGGTTCACAGACAGCCCCGTGCGCAATCCTCTGGCTTATGCAGGCTACGAGGAGAAGCTGGCAGAAGCCCGGGAGAAGACAGGGCTGGATGAAGCCGTGACCGTGGGACGCTGTAAGGTGTTCGGAGAGGATATTGTGCTTGGAATCTGTGACTCCCGTTTCCTCATGGCCAGTATGGGACAGACTGTGGGCGAAAAGATTACCGCTGCCATGGAGCGTGCTATCGAGTTAAAGCTGCCCGTGTTCCTGTTCTGCTGTTCGGGAGGAGCCAGAATGCAGGAGGGTATTATTTCCCTGATGCAGATGGCAAAGACTTCTGCGGCTGTTCAGAAGCTGGGAGAGGCAGGCCTTCTGTACTGTACGATACTGACTGACCCCACCACCGGCGGAGTTACCGCAAGCTTTGCAATGCTGGGAGATGTTATCATGGCGGAACCGGGGGCGCTAATCGGCTTTGCAGGTCCCAGAGTCATCAAGCAGACTATCGGACAGGAACTGCCCGAGGGCTTTCAGACCGCAGAGTTTCTGGAAGAGCATGGTATTATTGATGGCATCGTAAAGCGTGAGAACCTGAAAAAAACCATTTATTTTCTGATAAAGTCTCATCAGTGCAGGGAAAAGGAGTATGCGGCCTTCACTCCCGGCACGGAGTTCCATTTCAAACTCAACGAGATATTGAAGGAACAGGCTTGGACCATGCGCCCGAAGAATGCGTGGGAAAAGGTGAAGGCGGTCCGCAGGGTGGAGCGTCCTCAGGCCATAGACTATATGGAGTATATCTTTGACTACTTTGTGGAGGCTCACGGAGACAGGGCCTTCCGGGATGACCCTGCCATTATCGGCGGTATTGCCTTTTTGGACGGACAGCCGGTGACGGTGGTTGCGGAGCACAAGGGAAAGGACACGAAAGAGTGCCAGGAGAGAAACTTCGGCATGCCAATGCCGGAGGGTTACCGAAAGGCTTTGCGTCTTATGAAGCAGGCGGAGAAATTCAACCGTCCCATCATTAGTTTTATCAATACTTCCGGCGCTTTCTGCGGAATTGAGGCAGAGGAGCGCGGACAGGGGGAAGCGATTGCCAGAAACTTAAGGGAAATGTCGGCATTGAAGGTGCCGGTGTTGTGTATTTTTATCGGAGAAGGCGGCAGCGGCGGTGCTCTTGCCACTGCGGTGGGAAATGAGGTTTGGATGATGGAGAATGCAACCTATTCCATTCTTTCTCCCGAGGGCTTTGCCTCTATCCTCTGGAAGGATTCCTCCAGAGCTAAGGAGGCCAGCGAAGTCATGCGCATCACGGCTCAGGATTTGAAAATGCTTCATGTGGTGGAGAAGGTTATCCCGGAGTTTGGCGGCGCGGACGCGAAGACAACGGAGGCTATAGCCGGATATATGAAGGAGAATATGAAAGAATTTTTAGAGCGTTACCGCGGTATGGATGGGGAGCAGATTGCGGCAGAGCGGTATGAGCGCTTCCGCAAGTTCTAGTTCAGCGGAGCGCCGGACTTATACAGGAAAGGCATGGTTTACATAAAATGTCCATTAAGATAATCGGAACCGGAAGCACACTGCCGGAAAAATGTGTGACAAACAACGACCTGACAAAGCTTGTGGAAACCTCGGATGAGTGGATTCGGGAGAGAACAGGTATCGGCAGCAGGCATGTGTCCACGGGTGAGACCGTGACAGACCTGGCCGTATCCGCCTGCGAGAAAGCTCTGGCAGATGCGGGAAAAAGCGCTGACCAAGTGGATTTGCTTTTGGTGGCTACCTGCTCACCGGAATGCGGAATACCCAGCGTGGCATGTCAGGTGCAGAGCAGGCTGGTGGCATCCAATGCAGTTGCATTTGATTTAAACGCCGCATGTGCGGGATTTCTCTTTGCACTCAACACTGCCTGGGCCTATATTGAGGCGGGAGTGTATCGCAGCGCGCTGATTGTGGGAGCGGAAGTGCTGTCCAAGCTTGTGGACTGGACGGACAGAGGGACCTGTATTCTCTTTGGGGATGGCGCAGGTGCCGTGTACGTCGAGAAGTGTGAGCAGGGTGGTATTCTTGGGTTTGTTCAGCATTCCGACGGCAGCAGGGGAGAGGTGCTGAAATGTGACAGCCGTGCCCTGAAAAATCCCTATGCGGATGTGCCTGCACAAGCCCCCTATGTTCAGATGGACGGAAGGGAAGTCTTTGCCTTTGCGGTGCGGCAGGTTCCGGCAGGTATACAGGAGGTGCTGGAACAGACCGGGATGGCACCGGAAGATATTGATATGTTTGTGCTGCATCAGGCGAATTACCGCATCATTGAGGGCATTGCAAAACGGTTGAAGCAGGATATCGCAAAGTTTCCCGTGAATTTGAATAAAGTGGGTAATATGTCCTCCGCAGCCATTCCTGTTCTGCTGGATGAACTGAATCGGGCGGGCAGATTGCAGAAGGGGATGAAACTGGTACTTTCGGGATTTGGCGCCGGTTTGACCTGGGGCGCCTGTGTGCTGACATGGTAACAGGGAACTATTGATTTTTTTGTGAATAATCGGTAAGATAAACGTAAAACGTAAACGGAAAGGTATCGGTAACAAAATGGCGCAGACCACAAAACGCTCCATCAATGAGCTGTTGGTAAGTCTCTTCAATCATGTCATGGACATGGAAGGAAGAGCGGTTATCACTGAGGAATATCGGGACATCACCAATAATGACATGCATATCATAGAGGCAATCGGCGTGGAGGAGCCCAGAAATATGTCTGTGATTGCCCACAGGCTTTCCGTCACTGTCAGTACCCTGACCATCAATATGAACGGGTTGGAGAAGAAGGGGTACATCAGGAGAGAGCGGAGCAGCGAGGACAAGCGAGTGGTTTATGTCATTCTGACTGAAAAGGGAAGAAAGGCATTCTACCATCACCGCGACTTCCACAAAAAAATGATTCGGGCGATTGTGAAGGATTTAAGTGAGGAAGAGACAGAGATTCTGTATCGCTGTCTTGTAAACCTGAACGGCTTTCTGGAGTCGGAGGCCGGGGAAAAATAAGCGAAAAAGACAGATGGGAGCGGAGTGGCTCTTGTCTGTCTTTTTCATTTTGTGTATACTGTATGTATAGGGAAAACATGGGAGGCGCCGTATGAGCACAAAAGAAGGTAAAAAGAAAAAACTGGGCAATATCAAGACTGTCATCTACGGACGGACAGCCATTATCTTACTGGGTTTTCTGGCGCAGCTGATTCTGCTTGTGGTGGGATATTTTAAGCTGCGCAACTACAGCTTTCTGTTTTACGGATTGTTTGTCTTAATCAGTGCCGTTGCAGTGCTGCACATATTCAATACCAGAGGAAATCCCGATATGAAACTTTCCTGGATGTTTCCCATTGCCATTTTTCCCATTTTCGGTGCAATATTCTATGCAACCATCGTGACTCAGCCCGGCACGAAGGTAATGTACGGACGTTTGAAAAATTTGGCACAACAGACAAGAAAGTATGTAAATCCGGAGACGGAAGTCCGGGAAAAACTGCGGGCGGAGAGTCCTCAGATGGGACAGCTTGCCCATTATCTGTACAATTGCGATAACAGTCCTGCCTATATGCATACACAGGTCAGCTATTACCCGTTGGGAGATGCACAGTTTCCGGCGATGCTGGAGGAACTGAAAAAGGCCGAAAAGTATATTTTCATGGAATTTTTTATCGTCAGCGAGGGACGTATGTGGGACGAGCTTCATGAACTTCTGAAAGAAAAAGCCGGGCAGGGTGTGGAAGTCAGGTTTATGTATGACGGCACGGACGTGCTGTTTAATCTGCCCAACTATTATCCGCAGATACTGGAAAAAGAGGGGATTCGCTGCAAAATGTTTGCCCCTATAAAGCCCATATTTTCTCCTCACTACAACAATCGGGACCATCGTAAGATTCTGGTGGTTGACGGAAAGGTTGCATTTACAGGCGGAATCAATCTGGCAGATGAGTATATCAATGAGAAGAAACGGTTTGGTCACTGGAAGGATACCGGCATCATGGTAAAGGGAGATGCTGTGGAACGCTTTACCTATATGTTTCTGGAAATGTGGAACGAGTCGGAGAGACAGGCGGAGGATTTCGGAAAGTACGCATGCCTGCCGGAGACAGCCGTGCCTTCAGACGGATACGTGATTCCCTACAGTGTCTGTCCTCTGGGAGTGGAGAGGGTTGGAGAGAGGGTTTACTTGGATATCATCAATACGGCTCACACCTATGTGCATATTATGACACCCTATCTCATTTTGGATCATCAGATGATGATGGCCCTGACCTATGCCGCAAAAAGAGGGGTGGAGGTTATCATTATCATGCCCCATATTCCTGACAAGAAATATGCATTCTGCCTGGCAAAAACCTATTACAGCCAGCTGCTGGAGGCGGGGGTTCGCATCTGTGAGTACGAGCCCGGCTTTGTGCATGCAAAGGTGTTTGTGTCCGATGATGAAAAGGCGGTGGTTGGCACTGTAAATCTGGATTACCGCAGCCTGTATCACCATTTTGAATGCGGAGCGCTTCTGTATCGGAATTCCCGGATTCCCGAGATTGAGCAGGATATGCAGAATACCCTGAAAAAATGTGTGGAACAGACTCAGGAGGATGTGGAGAAGCGGAAGTTACATGAAAAGGCACTGGGTTGGGTGATGCGAATTGTGGCACCATTGATGTAATTTTGTGACAGTTCAGAAAATAATATACTGTGTATTGTAATTGACGGTAAACAGTACTATAATAAAAAAGTAATCGCTTTCAGATAAATTGGGAGAGGAGCAAAAGACAAATATGGAGAAGAAAATTGAAGCAAAAAAAGGAGCCAATCTGCTGGTAAAACTGCTGGCGGTTATATTAGTTCCCATGGTTATCGTAGTGATAATGGCTATTTTTGCACTGGACAATGTAGGTGATACAACGGCGGAAAGGTTGGTGCAACAGGAACTGTCATCGGTACAGTATCTGACTATGCAGAGCCTGCTTCGCTCCGGAGAATCGCTTTCTTTCCAGGACGGTGAACTTCGTTTGGGAGATATGCCGGTTTCCGGTTCTAAAGGTCTTCTCGCTACTTATAAAGAAGAGACAGGAGTGGAAGTCGCTGTTTTTATGGGAGGAAAAATGGTGGCGGCGAGCTTTGACGGTACTGTGGACGTAAGCAGTAAGATTACGGACAAAGTGACAGCCGGCGAGGATGTATTTGAACTTTCCTTCCGGATGAATGGCCGCAAATATATGGCATATTTTTCAGCTTTCAAGGATCAGTACAGCGATGTTTCCGGCATGGTGATGACTGCCATGAGTGTGGATGAGATTGAGTCCATTTATTCCGACTTTGTGCGAAGCAGCGGTATATTCATGGTAGCTATTGTATTGGCATCGGTGGTTCTGGTTGCGTGGATCGTATTAAAGATTGTCAAGGCTTTGGTTGCAGTGGTCGGAAATCTGGATAAAGTGGCGGAAGGTCAGTTGGATTTAGAGGTGCCCGAGAAGCTTCTGGAAAGATCCGATGAGGTGGGCAAGATTGCACGTGCCGTATATTCTGTGGTGGAGAGTTTTGCCGAGACCATCGCAAAGATACATAAGAGCATGAATGACATGAGAGAGTGCACGGCGCAGTTCAGTAACAATATGGATACCATCAATCAGTCCATTGAGAACGTCAATGTGGCGGTGACCGATATCGCTGAAGGTGCGACCCATCAGGCGGCTGATACTCAGAGCGTGGGCGAAAGCATGAATGACATGAGCGAGGCGATTAATAAGACTGCCGAGAGTGTAAATGATTTGAGCAGCAGTGCGGTTGCCATGAGGGAGAACAATGATACGGTAAATGCAACGCTGAAAGAACTGATTGACATCAGCGAGAGGACAAGCGATTCCGTTCATGAGGTACAGAAGCAGACCAACCTGACCAACGAGTCCGTACAGGAGATTCGCTCTGCTACCGATCTGATTGCCGGTATTGCAAACCAGACAAATCTGCTGTCCCTGAATGCCAGCATTGAAGCTGCAAGAGCCGGTGAGATGGGAAGAGGCTTTGCTGTTGTGGCTGAGGAAATCCGCGGTCTGGCAGACCAGTCCAAGGAATCCGCAGACCAGATTCGCGGCATTGTGGAAACGCTGATTACAAATTCCAACCACAGTGTGGAAATCATGAACGGTGTGGTGGGTGAAATCGGTCAGCAGAATGAAAAACTCGGTGTTACCCAGAATGCGTTCGAGAATTTGAACAGAGAGATACAGCATGTTGTACAGGCTATTGATACCATTTCTAAGCAGCTGGACAATATTGAGAAGTATAAAAACGGTGTTGTGGAGAGCATTGACGGATTGAATGAGGTTTCCCAGAACAATGCAGCCAGCACGGAGGAGACTGCAGCTACCATGGATCAGCTGGCTCAGATTGTGGCAGAGTGCCGTCAGGCCACCAACGACTTGGTAAACATTTCCGAGGAACTGTCGGACAATGCCAAGAAATTCAAACTGTAAGCAACAAAAGGCAGAATGTGGGGCAGGTTACATAACCTGCCCCTTTTTTGAAACCTTTTAAGAGAGATATCGTCTATAGATGCAGAGAGATGAGAGGGAGGAGAAACCTTGAAGGATACAGAAATACTGGATTTGTACTGGGAACGGAATGAGCGTGCCATTGCGGAGTCGCAGAGTGCATACGGAAATTACTGCTACAGTATTGCCTGGCATATTTTGTATGACAGGGAAGACTCGGATGAATGTGTCAACGATACCTGGCTGCGTGCATGGAATTCCATACCGCCCAACAGACCGGGAAAGCTGGCACTGTTTCTTGGGACAATTACGCGCAATCTGTCCATTGACAGATGGAAGGGGAGGCAAACTATGAAGCGGGGGAGCGGTGAGATGGCTTTGGCGCTGGATGAACTGGCAGAGTGTATCCCCGATGTCCACAGTACGGAGGATATGGTGGAGGCTGCCGAGCTGGAGCGGCTGATGAACGATTTTCTACATACGCTGCCCGAAAAGGACTGCAATACATTCCTGAGAAGATACTGGTATGTGGAGGAGTACGGCGCTATTGCAAAACGCTACTCCATGAAGTTAAATACAGTGAAAACCAGCTTGTTCCGTACCAGAAGTAAACTTAAGAGTTATCTGGAGAAGGAGGGGCTGATTTGAAGAAAGATAAAAGAGAAAGTGCCCTGCGCATTATGGAAGCCTTATCCGGTGTGGACGAGGAATTGCTGGAACGATGCGGACAGCCGGAACCCATGGATGTCTGCAACGGGAAAAAGGTGTCCGGCGAGAAAAAGATATACGGATTTATGGGCAGATACGGAGGGCTCTGTGCGGCATGCCTGTGCCTGGCGGTGCTGGGAGCGGCTTATTTTGGAATAGAGCAGCAACAAAAAGGTACTTCCATGGATATGGCTGAGTCTGCTCAGGCGGAGAACATGACGGAATCAATGCTGACGGAAGAGGAGACGGAAGCAGTTTGGAAAATACCCGGCAGTCAGGCTGAGGAGGGAGAATCGGCTGAAAAACCGGAGAGTGCAGCCGGGGAGGAAACGGGGATGACGGAATTAAGCTCACAAAATTCATCTTCCCAGGACAGTATGACTGACCGGGTCCATCCCGAAGAAGAGATTGAAATGATGCAGGAGGAAGTCTATAAGCAATCGGAAAATGTGGCAGGAGAGGAAATTTCCTGGGAGGATGCCTGTGCCGTGGAAGGTCTGGGAAAGTATGTACCGGACAGAGTGCCGGATGGATATCAGCTTCTCTCGGCAATCTACTATGACATGGGGACGGACGGAGGAAGCAGTATATTGCTGAGCTGGACAGACGGAGAGCATAGTTTCCTGATAAAGCTTACCGAAGCGGAGACAGGCAACAAGATGGATGCTGCAGAGAAGCCGGTTATCATTGCAGGTGAAAACCGGGAGTGTGAAATTCCGAAGCCCGGAGAAGACGGAATAACCCGATTTGCCATCCTTTATGAAGACGGAGTTTTGGCGGAATATGAAGGATGTCTCGCCGAAAGCGAGATAAAGGGGATGTTTGAATCAGTCAATCCATAGATAGAAAGACGCCTGAGGACTTCTCAGGCGTTTTCGTTTTCGCGCATGCGGTAGCCGATACCGGCTTCCGTAAATACATATTGGGGATGGGAGGGATCTTTTTCGATTTTGCGGCGGATATTTGCCATGTTGACACGCAAAATCCGATTGTCATCGTTTATGTATGGTCCCCAGATTGCATTCATCAAAAAATCATAAGTGAGCACCCGGCCCGAATTTTCGGCCAACAGGGTGAGTAGGCGGTATTCCACCTGGGTCAGATGAATTTCTTCACCATCAAGACAAATTCTTCTCATGTCGAAGCGAATTTCCAAATTCAGAGCCTTGTACGCCGGGGTGGGAGTCGCCGGGGAAGTTTGGCGGAGGCGGGTGCGGATACGTGCCATAAGTTCTGCGAGACCAAAGGGTTTTGTCAGATAGTCGTCTGCACCTGCATCCAGCATCTGTACCTTGTCCTCTTCTCTGGTGCGGGCGGAGATTACGATAACGGGCGTCTTACTCCGGCTCTGCAGGGACTTTAATGTATCCAGACCGTCCATGTCCGGCAGCCCCAAATCAAGCAAAACAATATCCGGATTCACTGAAGCGGCAAGTCGAAGCCCCTCCGCACCGGTAAAAGCGGGGGTGACATGATAACCGCTGTCAATCAGACCGGTGGTCATGAAGGAGCAGAGATTTAGGTCATCTTCTATTATAAGAATATTGACATCTGAACTCATACATAAAAACCTCTTTAACAAAACATGCTTCTATTATATATAAAAATTTTTACGGAATCAACATGTCATTTGCGGTTTCTCTGCTCCATCTTCCGGAGGCACCGCAAGGGAGCACCAACCCGGATTCGCGGACGGGAAGCCCGATTTCCTCAGCCTCCACATGCCCGCCGAAGCGTTTCGCCACGGCGGTTTGAATCATGTAAGACAGCACGGCGGGCTGCAATCCCGTTGTGTAGGAGTTTATTAAAAAGAAAAGAGCATTGTCGGAAAGTATCTGTGTCGTCAACTCGATAAAGGGCCAGATGCTTTCTTCTATTTTCCAGATTTCTCCCTTGGGACCTCTTCCATAGGAGGGAGGGTCCATGATGATACCGTCGTATTTATTGCCGCGGCGGATTTCCCGTTCCACAAATTTGACACAGTCATCCACCAGCCAGCGAATAGGAGCATCTCCCAGACCGGAGCTTACGGCATTTTCCTTTGCCCAGCCAACCATGCCTTTGGAAGCGTCCACATGTGTGACCGCAGCGCCGGCAGCTGCCGCGGCAAGAGTGGCTCCGCCGGTGTATGCAAAGAGATTCAACACCCGGACGGGCTTGTCCGCAGGACGGTGCTCGCTTTGGATGAGCCGGGAAAACCAGTCCCAGTTGGTTGCCTGCTCAGGGAAAAGGCCGGTATGTTTGAAACTGAAGGGTTTCAGATGAAAAGTCAGACGTCGGTGAGCCTGATCCGATTCTGTCCCGGAAGCAGCAAAGCGCAAATCGTAGCCGATGCTCCACTCATTTGGCAGATTGAAAAATTCCCATTCGCCGCCGCCCTTTGTGCTGCGGTGATAATGACCGTTTTTTTGTTTCCAGCCCTTGTGGGTATGGGGAGTGTTCCAGATGACCTGAGGGTCCGGCCGCACCAGGATATAGTCACCCCATCTTTCCAGTTTTTCTCCTCCTGAGGTATCCAGTACCTCGTAATCCTTCCAATTATCTGCAATCCACATATTGAATTCCTTTTCTTCTATAATATAATGTAACTTGATTATAGCGAATTTATACCGGAGAGTAAAGCATGTTCTTTTACGGACAGTGCGGATGGATTGTATTTAAAAAAATGCAATATTTTTAAAAAACTTGAAAAAAACTCTTGCAAAGTAAGAAACTTCCATGTATACTAATCAATGCTGTGGCATGATAGCTGTGAAGCGTGAGGTTGCTGGGTGTCAGCAATGGCAGTCAGGTTTTCCGTGGAGCGAATGTCAAGTTAGAAAACTGACGACAAGTCACTGTACCAATTTGAAGTCTGCAGATAGGCAGAAACGACGTGTGAATAGTAAGAAATCCGAGAATTGTTGCGTAAGGGTTTAGGACACACACGGGAGAGTGTACAGTCACCGCTTGTCGTACTTAGAACTTAAAAGTGCGAAAAGGAGGCGACTTTTTTTATGGCAAGTCAAGTAATGAGAATTACCCTTAAGGCTTATGAGCATCAGTTGGTGGATGCATCTGCCAAGAAAATCATCGAAACTGTAAAGAAGACCGGTTCTGAGGTGAGTGGCCCTGTGCCCCTTCCTACAAAGAAAGAGGTTGTTACCATTCTGAGAGCTGTACACAAGTACAAGGATTCCAGAGAGCAGTTCGAGCAGAGAACTCATAAGAGACTTATCGATATCATTGCACCTACACAGAAGACGGTTGATGCATTGCAGAGACTGGAAATGCCCGCAGGTGTTTACATTGATATTAAAATGAAGACAAAGTAAAAAAGCAAAAACCTCTACTAGACGTAAGAACACTTCCTGTGCCAAGACAGGGAAAGGAGCAAGGCTCTTTACGGTTATGACGCAACGGTAACCGCGTGGTCCGCTATGTAGAAAGCCTGATAAGGCAGAAAGAGAGGAAAAATGAAGAAAGCAATTTTGGCAACCAAAGTCGGAATGACTCAAATCTTCAACGAAGACGGCGTGCTGGTTCCCGTAACCGTTCTTCAGGCAGGTCCCTGTGTGGTAACTCAGGTTAAGACCGTAGAGAACGACGGCTACAGTGCAGTTCAGGTAGGCTTCGTGGACAAGAAGGAAAAGATCGTGAATAAGGATGCAGGCGGCAAGAAGCAGATCATCCACAGACACGGTGTAAACAAGGCTGAGGCAGGCCACTTCAAGAAGGCCGGCGTAAGCGCAAAGAGATATATCAGAGAGTTCAAGTTTGAGAACGCTGAGGAGTATACCTTGGGTGCAGAAATCAAGGCTGACATCTTCGCTGAGGGTGACAAGATTGATGCTTCCGCAATCACCAAGGGAAAAGGTTTCCAGGGTGCAATCAAGAGACTGGGACAGCACAGAGGACCCATGAAGCACGGCTCCAAGTTCCATCGCCATCAGGGTTCCAACGGCGCATGTTCCTCCCCCAGCCGTGTATTCAAGGGCAAGGGAATGCCCGGACATATGGGTTGCGTAAAGGTAACCGTTCAGAACCTTGAGGTTGTAAGAGTAGATGCAGAAAAGAATCTGCTGCTTGTAAAGGGTGCAGTACCCGGACCTAAGAAGGCATTAGTAACCATCAAAGAGACCACAAAGGTCGAGGCATAGTTTAGTGCGAAAGGAGGACCAATCATATGGCAAACGTATCTGTTTTTAATATGGAAGGCAAGGAAGTTGGTACAATCGAATTAAACGATGCAGTATTCGGTGTAGAGATTAACGAGCACCTGGTACACATGGCAGTTGTACAGCAGCTTGCAAACAATCGTCAGGGAACCCAGAAAGCAAAAACCCGCTCTGAGGTATCCGGTGGCGGAAGAAAGCCCTGGAGACAGAAGGGAACCGGTCATGCAAGACAAGGTTCAACCAGATCTCCCCAGTGGACCGGCGGCGGTGTTGTATTTGCTCCCGTTCCCAGAGATTATTCCTTCAAGCTCAACAAGAAGGAAAAGAGAGCAGCTTTGAAATCTGCACTGACCAGCAAGGTTCAGGACAGCAAGCTGATTGTTGTAGATGAGTTGAAGTTCGATGAAATCAAGACAAAGAACTTTGTCAATGTAATGAATAACTTGAAGGTTGATAAGGGCCTGGTTGTTATCGCGGAGAATGACACCAACGTAGTAATGTCCGCAAGAAATGTTGCAGATGTAAACACTACTCTGGTAAATACCATCAACGTGTACGACATCATGAAGGCTAAGACAGTTGTCCTGACAAAGGATGCTGTTGCGAAGATCGAGGAGGTGTACGCATAATGGCAGACATTAAATACTATGACGTAATCCTCAAACCGGTTATTACCGAGAAGAGTATGGCTGGTATGGGCGAGAAGAAATATACATTTCTGGTTCATACCGAGGCAAACAAGTCCCAGATTAAGGAAGCTGTTGAGAAGATGTTCGAGGGCACCAAGGTAAAGAGCGTGAACACCATGAACTGCGAGGGTAAGAACAAGAGACGCGGTATGGTTGTAGGTAAGACTGCAAAGACCAAGAAGGCTATTGTTACCCTGACTGCCGACAGCAAGGATATCGAGATTTTTGCTGGACTCTAAAATGATGAGAAGATTTGAGCAAACTCGAAAACCCGCTCACGAGCGCCAGCGCTCATCGCACATTTTTCGTAAATCCGCTTTGCTCAAAGCGATGACAGGTTAAAGTATGCGGCTGCAGAAGGCGGCTGCGCAAAGAATCAAAGAAAAGGAGATAAAACAATGGGTATTAAGACATACAATCCCTATACACCCTCCAGAAGAAATATGACCGGCTCTGATTTCTCTGAAATCACCAAAACCGTTCCCGAGAAGAGCCTTTGCACTTCTCTGAAGAAGAATGCCGGACGTAACAATCAGGGTAAGATTACTGTGAGACACCAGGGTGGCGGCTCCAGAAGGAAGTACAGAATCATCGATTTCAAGAGATATAAGGACGGCGTTCCCGCTACCGTAATCGGTATCGAGTATGACCCCAACAGAACCGCAAACATTGCACTCATCTGCTACGCAGACGGCGAGAAGGCATATATCCTCGCTCCCGAGGGACTGACCGACGGAATGAAGGTTATGAACGGACCCGAGGCCGAGGTAAGAGTAGGTAACTGCCTGCCTCTGTCTGAGATTCCCGTAGGTACTCAGGTACACAACATCGAGCTGTATCCCGGAAAGGGCGGACAGATGGTTCGTGCCGCAGGAAACAGTGCACAGCTCATGGCTAAGGAAGGAAAGTACGCAACGCTTCGTCTTCCCTCCGGCGAGATGAGAATGGTTCCGCTGGTATGCCGTGCAACAGTAGGTGTTGTAGGAAATGTTGATCACAACCTTGTCAATATCGGTAAGGCAGGACGTAAGCGTCATATGGGTATCCGCCCTACAGTCCGCGGTTCTGTTATGAACCCTAACGACCATCCTCACGGTGGTGGTGAAGGTAAGACCGGTATCGGACGTCCCGGTCCCAGCACTCCTTGGGGCAAGCCCGCACTTGGTCTGAAGACACGTAAGGCTAAGAAGGCTTCCAACAAGCTGATTGTAAGAAGACGTAACGGTAAGGCAATCAAATAATTGA
This sequence comes from Acetatifactor sp., assembly GCA_016303085.1. GTDB lineage: Bacteria > Bacillota > Clostridia > Lachnospirales > Lachnospiraceae > Acetatifactor. The sequence goes on along the minus strand of JAEDMI010000006.1, from coordinate 1,508 downwards.
GGAGGAAAGACAATGGCTAGATCACTGAAAAAAGGACCTTTCGCAGACGCAAGCCTGTTAAAGAAAGTAGATGCTTTAAATGCTTCGGGACAGAAGCAGGTTATCAAGACCTGGTCCCGCCGCTCTACAATTTTCCCTTCTTTTGTGGGACACACCATCGCGGTTCATGACGGAAGAAAGCATGTTCCCGTATATGTAACCGAGGATATGGTTGGCCACAAGCTGGGTGAGTTTGTAGCAACCAGAACTTACCGCGGACACGGTAAGGACGAGAAGAAGTCCAAGGTTAAATAGTTTTACAACGCACAATTGCCCGGGAGGGCATTGCGGTAAGTCTGTCTGCGAGCCGGTGTGCTCGTAGCAGATGCGTTGCCGTTATTCCAAAAAAGGAGGAAATTTATCTATGGCTAAAGGACATAGAAGTCAAATCAAGAGAGAGAGAAACGCCCAGAAAGATACAAGACCTTCAGCTAAGCTGTCTTACGCAAGAGTATCTGTTCAGAAGGCATGTTTCGTTTTGGATGCTATCAGAGGCAAGGATGTACAGACTGCCCTGGGTATTCTGGAATACAATCCCAGATACGCTTCCAGCCTTATTAAGAAGCTGCTTGAGTCAGCTATCGCAAACGCAGAGAACAACAACGGAATGAACAAAGAGAACCTGTATGTGGCAGAGTGCTACGCAAACAAGGGACCTACCATGAAGCGCGTACACCCCAGAGCACAGGGAAGGGCTTACAGAATCGAGAAGAGAATGAGCCATATCACCGTTGTGCTGGACGAGAAGAAGTAAGGAAAGGAGCAAACAAATGGGACAGAAAGTTAATCCTCATGGCTTAAGAGTCGGAGTTATTAAAGAGTGGGATTCCAAGTGGTACGCTGAGAACGAGTTTTCCGAGTATCTGGTTGAAGACTACAACATCAGAAAGTATCTGAAGAAGAAGTTATACAGTGCAGGTGTTTCCAAGATTGAAATCGAGAGGGCATCTGACAGATTGAGAGTTATCATTCACACCGCAAAGCCCGGTGTTATCATCGGTAAGGGCGGCGCTGAAATCGAGGTTACCAAGAACGAGCTTTCCAAGCTGACCGGCAGAGATAAGGTCCTGGTTGATATCAAGGAAATCAAGAGACCTGACAGAGATGCACAGCTGGTTGCAGAGAACATTGCTCAGCAGCTTGAGAACCGTGTATCCTTCAGACGTGCCATGAAGTCCTGCATGGGCAGAACCATGAAGGCAGGCGCACTTGGTATCAAGGCAGCATGTGCAGGCCGTCTCGGCGGTGCTGATATTGCCCGCAGCGAGTTCTACAGCGAGGGAACCATTCCTCTTCAGACTCTGAGAGCAGATATCGATTACGGATTTGCTGAGGCAGATACCACATACGGTAAGGTTGGAGTTAAAGTTTGGATCTACAAGGGTGAGATCCTTCCTACAAAGGGAAATCAGACGGAAGGGAGCGATAAATAATCATGTTAATGCCGAAGAGAGTAAAACGTCGTAAAC
>JAEDMI010000165.1 GCA_016303085.1 Acetatifactor sp. | reverse complement strand
AAAACAGCACATCCCCCTTCTGCACCTGATCTCCCACCTGTACCGCTACGCCGGAAACCTTTCTGGAATATGTTACATTTATCTCATAGGGGTCACCGCTCTCCACTACGCCGGTTCCCCGTATCTTCGCCGTGATAGTACCGGATTGAACATACTGGGTTGCCACTTCCGGAAGGGAGTAGTTCATAATCGTCTGGGAGAAAAAGGTCAGAACCAGCATCACCGACAGAAATATGATGGCTGCGGTCTTCACCCATTCTCTTTTGTTCTTTCCGTTCTCGTTCATTTCCTTCTTCCTCTCCTTATCATATCCTTAAAACTTCTATTTCTATCATTATGTCTTTTCATTCGCCCTTATCTGATGAAACCCAGAAAGACTTGGAATCCTTCTTTCGCCGTCAACCTTTGATTCCGCCCTGATAGGTGATTCCGTCTACCAGATATTCCTCACCATACAGGAAGATTAACAGGCTGGGCACCATATATATTGTAGCCACGGCAAACGCCAGTCCGATTTCCCCCGCATTAATCTTGCTGAGGAAAACCGACAAGGGATGCTTCTCTGCATCTGTCAGCAAAATCAGCGGCTGCTCAACCATATTCCAGTAGTCAATAAACACTAGAATGGCCGCGGAGCACACGGCTCCCTTACAGAGAGGCATACAGATTCTTCTGTATATCTGCCATTCTCCTGCGCCGTCTATCTGTGCTGCCTCTATCACCGACGTTGGAATACGTCTCATAAACTTTGTAAGTAAAAAAACCGCAAAGGGCGAAAAGATTCCCGGGAGCCAGATGGCCCAATTGGTGTCTAAAAGGTTCAGCCAGTCACTGACCAGATAGTTTGGCACCAACGTTACCTGATAAGGCATCAGCATTAAGATAATATAGGCAAAAAAGATAATCTCCCTTATTCTTCCTCTGTATCTCGCAAATCCGTAGGATGCCAGCGTGGCCACAATCAGCTGAAATACCACGATGGGCCCCACCAGAATCACGGAGTTCCAAAATTTCAGCAGATACTCCGGGCTCTTAAAGAGTACCGTTATATACTGGCTGAAGGATACCATGTCGGGGATAAATTTCAGGTTCACCTTCTCGGATATGTAAACCTTTCCCCCGCTGCTGTTTGTGGCAAACACCGAACCGTAGTTGGCCGATATCTCCGAGGACGACATGAAGGAATTGGTTATCGTCAAAATAATGGGAGTCAGAAACAGGATGGCGAAAAATGCGGCAACAACAGTTGCCAGAGTAATCTTGGTAACGCTCCAGGCCTTCTTTCTTTTAACCTTTCTTTTCTGCCCCCTGTTTTCGGATACTGTCCGTACAGGAATGGTTTTCTTTCTCATCCTTCCACATCCTTTCCGAAATGATTTTCGGCAATGAACAGGATGCCGATAATGACAATCATCACCAGTGACATCAGGATTGCAGCCGCTGACAGCATTTGATAATCCAGATTCTTAAATTTGTTGTTCATAAAATGCTGCAACGTATAAACCGTGTCCACAGGGTAATCTCCCGTCAGCAGATATACCTCACGGAATATCTTAAAGGAACTGATTAACGACATAATCGTCACGAACAACAGGGTGGAAGACAGATACCTGATTTTAATATAGAAAAATGTCTGGAAAGGTGTTGCACTTTCCAGCCTTGCCACCTCCAGAATATCTTTAGGAATACTTGCCAGGGCAGCCATGAACAAAATCATATTGTAGCCCAGATTCTTCCAGAGGAACAAAATCACCGTAACCACCAGTGCATAGTCCGATTTCAGCCAGTCTATTTTCGCTATGCCAAAGTTTCCAAGAATATCATTGACAGCGCCGTTATAGTGAAACAACACCTGCCAGATTAACACGATAGATGCCACGGGCACCATCAGCGGGCTTAAGAAAAAGGTTCTGAACTGGCTTCTGAAGGGCAGCTTTGCCTCCAGCACAATGGCCAGAAGCAGGGACAGAACCACCGCCAGCGGCACCGAGACCACCGAAAACAAGACAGTGTTGCGCACTGCTTTCTGAAAGGCCGAGTTACCGATAATATTCTTGAAATTGTCCAAAAAAACAAAATTGCCGCTAATAGGGCTGTCTACCAACGAATAATAGATAACCACCAAAAAGGGCAATATGAAAAACACGAGGACACCCAGGAAACTGGGGGCGATAAATGCCCCCGAGCTCACCTTCAGCTTTCGTGTTCTTTTTGTAGTCCTGATATGTTTCCTTGCGGGTACTTCTCCCGTCTTCTGCTTTCTGCTCACTTTATATTCCCCTGACTGCTTAGCTGTTCTCATCCACATAAACCTGTGCGCGCCTCTGAATGATATCTGCAGCCTCCGCGGCACTCTTCTGTCCCTTATAGAAGGCTTCCGCCTCCTCGGAAATAATGGTCATAATCTCACTGTTCTGTGATGCGGCAGGCTTTGCCACATCAAAGAGGGCCAGTATCTGGTCAACCTCCTCTTTTGTGGTTGTATGATACTCATAGGTCCAACCGTCCTGATAACTGATACTGCTGCCTCCGCCAGACACCTCCTCATGCTCCACACCGTTTTCGTCCGTCCATGTATAGGTCTCCACCTTGGTAGCTTCCTCAATCTTTACATCCAGCTGGTTCTTGTTGGTAGGGAAGCCCCAGAACCAGCGGTTTGTATCTGCCGTAGCCAGATAGCTTTCAATAAAGGACCATGCCCCATCCTTCACGGGAGACTTTGTTGTTATGGCGTAAATATCGTTTGCGTACATTGCACAGCCCACACTTCCGTCCATAGTGGGAAAACCGATGAAGTTTGCCTTTCCGCCAAAGATTGCATTGTACATCTGGATATCATCAAACTGTGATAAATATGCAGTGTCCAGAAGCACTTCACCGTTCTGTATCTTTCTGGGAGTAGAAACTTCATCGTCATATTCCGCCTCATCCGGGAAGCGGTTTACAAACTCCAACAGGCTGATAAACTCCGGTGAATCGAAGTTACACTTTCCCTTAGCCCAGTCCACAAACGTACCTTCATTATACATCATACAGTAATACATGATGTTAGACTTGGAATTATAGTCAAACAAACTTGCATTGGGATGCGCATCCGCATAGGCGATCATTTCCTCCAGGCTCCATCCCATCTCCGTTCCGATGTCATCTGAGTTACCCACTACCGTCTGGATGCTGAAAGTCTTGGGAATACCCACCAGCACATCTCCAAAAGTGTAACCCTCAAGTATGCTCTCAATATAATCCTCCCGTTTCAGCACCGTGCTGTTTTCCAGATAGGGAGCAAGATTCTCAAACACTCCCTTGACCGCCAGCTGCTCCACGTTCAGATTGCTCAAATCAATGATGTCCGGACAATTGCCGGAGGTAATGTCATTGTTCATGTTTGCGATGGCATCACTCCATGTAGTCTCTGTCCACGCGGTATTATCCACATACTGCTTAATTGTAATACGGTACTTATCACTTGCCTTGTTAAAAGCTACCGCAGCCGACTGCAATTCCTGGCTGGCGCCCATGGTTCCCACAATAATGGTTTCCTTCTGAGCTACCTCGCTGCCGGGGGTCTTTGTCAGGACTGCCACGCTGTATTCATTGGTGTTCCAGTCATTGATAATGGCGAGTATCTTTCCTTCCGATGTTACGCCTATGTTGTTAACATACTGACCGTTGATATCGCTGTCCAACCAGTCAAACAGTTTCTCACTGGTCTGGGATGCCAAATCATATCGGTAAACCGAGGTTCCGTCCTGTACCAGAAAACTATTGTCATCACCGGAAACCAGACCGTTACCGTTACCGCTGGGGAAATTACTGTAGGAAGAACCTATACTCTTCTTGTCAAAGTCAATCTCACTCAGCTGATATCCGCCGCTGTTTCCGTTACTGGCATAACAGCACGCATAAACCTTGCCGTCCGCACCTCTGCCCACGCCGTTAATCCAGCTGTTCATGTCGTTGCCCACACCGACAAGACCGCTGTAATTTCCTGCTTCGTCAAACAATACAATCTTTGTGTCGCAGGTGATATATACTCTTCCCTGTCCGTCCACAGTCATGCTTCCGAACGAGTCGATGCCTTCCTTCTCCTGCAACTCGGCGAGTTCAACGTTATAGACCTCATTTCCTTCCGCATCAAACTTTGCAAGAGCCTGCCAGCTTTTATAATCGCCGGTCACCTCATCATTGCTCCAGAAATAAATCATTGCGTAAACGCTTCCGTCTTCACCTATCTCAAAACTGTTCAAGCTTCCACCGTCATCAAATGTCAGCGGCAGGGTTTCCTCGCTGCCATCGAGCAGAGAATATCTTTTCAAACTACTGCCGGATTCTCCCGTCTCCTCATCCCATGTGTTGGACTGATAATAAAGATAATCCCCAATCTGCTTCATGGACCAGTAATCTCCGTTCCCGGTCAGCTCCTTATATTCGGGAACATACACCCACTCAGGGGTCTGCCGCTCCCTCTGCTGTTCATTGCCTCCGCCGTTCACAGACTGGTTACCGCAGGCCGACAGAGAAAAAACCATAGCCCCGGCAAGCGCTGCGGTCATAATACGTTTTAACCCTTTTTTCATAATCTCCCTCTTTCTTTTTGCGCTGATTGCACAAAAAATGTCCAATATGCATCTACTACATATTGAACATTATAGCATACTTTATACAAAATACACCTTAAGAATTTATGAATTACTACATAAGAACCCTTAAGATTGCAACAATTCCGTAACATTTATCTGATTCTGATATACATCCTCTTTAATTCCAGCCGGCGTTTGTGATGCCGCCACATGCTTGCCAGATGATTGTAAAACCAGAAGGACTGTACCAGGATGTCATTGACTCTGCCTATTCTGTTCTTGGTAGTGTGTGCATAATACTCTCCTCCGCAGGTACAGGCAGCCCTTCCCCTCTCTTTTATCAGCGCAATCAGCTCCGACTCGCAGGTGATTTTCTCCGCAAACTCAGTGATTCCCAGTCCGATGCAGTCCTCCTTGTGGGCATCACTTCCACCGAAGACGGGCTTTTTGTACCGTGCTGCAATCTCCTGTGCCCGCGCGTTGCTCTCAGGGCTCTCACAGGAATTGAAACCCTCGATGAAATCAAACTTGTCCATAACCGCAAGCTGATTGCGGTGTTTTCTTGTATTTGTGATGCTTAAGTACTTTTCGCCGCAAGGATGGGCAGGACCCAGGATGCCGCCGTTTGCATGTACAATATCAATGAGGAACTGAACGGGAAGCCCCCGCAGTTCCAAAATTTTCAGCTTTACGCCTTCCGGCATAACGACCAGAATATGTCCCGCATCAATGGTATCGTACTCAATTCCTTTCAGCACCACAAAGTCCCTGAATCTCTTTCCCTTCAGATTCTTTTTCCAAAAGCGGTAGCCCTTGTAGGAATTGTGGTCGCTGACCAACATTCCGCCAAATCCTTTTTTTCTCAGACAGTCAATAAATTCTTCTATCGGCACCTTCCCGTCCAAAGAGCCTTCCTTCGTGTGGCAGTGCATATCGAACTTCACTTTTTTCCCTCCTAATCGACGCTCTTCAGTGATT
>JAEDMI010000164.1 GCA_016303085.1 Acetatifactor sp. | reverse complement strand
AAGCAGGCAATAGAACACCAAGGGTGCGAGTTTGCGAGTTTATGATATACAAAAAAGTATGCGTAAGCATTTCCTTCCGTATACAATACAGGAGCATGACAATGAACACGTTACTCTTAATTGATGATGATGCTGAGGTTTTGGAAATCAACAAGAAATACCTGACCGGAGAAGGATTTTGCGTATATACAACATCAAATCCGGAAGAAGGAATACAGCTGGCCCGGAATGTCACTCCCCATTGCATTCTGTTGGACGTCATGATGCCCGGAACCGACGGCTACCGGGTATGTCAGATAATCCGCTCATTTTCAGACTGTCCCATTATTTTCCTTTCCGGCAAAAGCTCTGAGGAGGATAAAATAACAGGACTATTGACCGGAGCGGATGACTATATCGTAAAGCCCTACAGCCTTCGCGAGCTGAAAGCCAGAATCGACGTCATCCTCCGCAGGACAAACGCACAAAAAAACACGGACGAAAACATTTTGGTCTTTGGTAACCTTCAAATCAGAAAGCTGGAACACAAAGCCTATTATCGGGGAATCGATTTGGAGTTGACTAACCGGGAGTATGACCTGCTCCTGTTTCTGGCAGAGCACCCCAACCGGGAAGTCACATTTGAGGATCTGGGAAAGCACCTGTTCGGTTCCTACTCGGAAACAGATCGTCGCGCCATAATGGTCAACGTGAGCAGACTGCGCAAAAAAATGTCCATTGACTTCGCACTGGAAAACATGATTGAAACCGTGTGGGCAAAGGGCTATCAATTCATTAAAAAGTAAAGGAACCGATATGACAGAAAAAAAGAAATTTGAGCAACCCGCTATCACGAGCGAATCCGTTGAATCCCTTTCTGCAAAATTGCTTGATGCCACCGCAAAACTGGCAGAAACCAATAAAGAATTGGAGAGACTTCAGAAAGAACGCAGTGAAATGCTGGCAAATCTCTCTCACGATTTACGCGCGCCCCTCACTGCTATCCGCAGTACGGTGGATTACCTGAATTCCGGAAAGGTATTATCCCCTGAGGAATTCCAATCTGCTGTTCAGATAATTGACCGAAGAACCAAAACACTGGAAAAGCTGATTCAGGATATGTACTATCTGTTCTGCATAGAAGATACCTCCAGGGAACTGACTCTGGAAAACGTGGATGCCGCACTGTTTTTGGAAGAATATTTTTATGATGCCACTGTGGACAAACGATATGATTCCCATGTGATGAAACTGGATATCCCGGAAGATTTACAATGCCAAATCTCCGTTGATTTGCAAAAAATGATTCGTGTATTGGACAATCTAATGACCAACGCCGCAAAATATTCCGGGGAGCATTCCACCATCACCTTAAAAGCATCCGCCCGTATGTCCGGAAGTGTTTCCTCCCTATGCATATCCGTCATTGACGACGGACCCGGGATTCCTGCCGAAGCACTCCCTCATATCTTTAACAGAACCTTTACCCTATCCCTTGCCCGAACACCGGATGTCGACTCCGGAAGCGGATTGGGACTGTCCATCGTAAAGGCTATCGTTGAGCGTCACGGAGGTACCATCTCCTGTAACAGTATTCTTGGAGAAGGAAGCTGCTTTACCATTTCTCTTCCTGCCTGTTTGAAGAGAAACATTACAGAAGGAAAGGAGAAAAAGAAATGATGAACATTTCGTCCCTGCTGAATATGCTTGAGGAAGGTCAAACCATTAAGATATCACCCATTGGTTGCAGCATGTGCCCTTTTTTTTACGGCGGCAGAGATGACGTTTTTTTGAGACGCCCGGAATTCCCTCTGAAAAGGGGAGAAATTGCGCTCTTCCGGAGGAAGAGCGGCAAATACATTATCCATCGGATACACCATGTAAAACGAACTCCTGAAGGCAGGGTATACTATATGCTGGGTGACAATCAGACCTGGCTGGAAGGACCCATTCCTGAAAATGCAATACAGGCTGTCACGGTCCGGATCATGCGCAAAGGAAAACTAATCGACTGCCGCACGAATCATTTCTATCGCTTCCTATCCCTTGTCTGGTTGTACATGCGTCCCATACGTCCCATATTCATAAAGCTTTGGATTCTGATAAAGCCAACCATTCACAAACACAGAAAAGAAGCGATCCTGGCGGAGATCAATAGCAGAGAATATCAGGATTCACTCAGATGATCCAGGTATTCCTTACAGACAACGGCTGCCCCCCGCTCTGCATTGCATTCAAGAACGCAACAGAAAATATGAGGAATCATACTTGCCGCTATATCTACGTTTTGCCCCATCAGTTTTCGGTCCCAGTTCGGTGTCAGACATCTGGCGGCTAATCGCATGATACCCTCCGCGCTCGGGATTGTCCGGACAGTATTTCTCCCGGCACGTTCCAAAAAAACAACTCCACCCAAAGGAACTGTTCGATTACAATACAGATTGGAGGTTCCGCACCAGGGTGCACTGGACGCCATGGCAATTCCGTTCTCCAGATAGCATATTGCCAAATCACCGTTAAAATCCCGAATCGAATACCCGTTTTCATGCCACATGGATACATGCGTGGATTTTCCGGTACCGGACTTTGCAGAAAAAAGCCAGACCCTGTCACGGTAGATAAAGGAAGCAGAATGTACCGCCATTCTGCCTCTTTTTTGCATATGAAAAAAGAAAGCATCCCGAATTGAATACATTACCTCTTCTCTGTCAAGCGGATTCCCTTCCTCCCTGCCTCTTCCCCGTTCCGTAAGATAGACATAACTTTGGCAAGATATCTTCTCGTTGACATAACACTCGACCCACATCGGATCATTGTAACGAACAATATATGCGTCAGCCGTCTCATAAACACTTAGCAATTTATCCCTTAACAAGGTTTTACCCGGATAAGCCCCGCTCCATCGGTTCTCCATGAATGCGATAGAGACATCCGGTTCCCCCTCCTGCGTACACTCAAAGTCCCACATTGCATTATGAAAAAAATCCGCGTCGCCCTTTACAGCCAAAATAAGCCCTGCAATTTCAAAAGTTGTAGTTTTCATTGATGTATCCTATTCCAGAATGTCCTTATCCCTCAGTTGTTGCAAAAAATCATCCAAATCCTTTTTCAGGATGGGCATCTCGTCCTCCGATGGTTCATACTCCTGAATCATTACGGTTAACAGCTCCTCATAGCCCGTCTCCTGCAACAGTTTTTTCACGATAAAGTATCCCGTAGCATTCAATGTAAGAATGTGCTTATAATCAACTACATTCTGTCCAACCGGAAACAACACATAAATGTCCCCTGCTTCTTTTAGCAAATAACTTTCCTTTATTTTCATTCCTGCAATCTCCCTTCATACATGACTATAAGTTAAATCATACAGTATAACCCGACAAAAATCAAATAAAAGCTTGCTATTGCCAATCTTTTTTTTATAATCGGGCTAATAATCACAAACAGAGGGAGGTTCATTCTATTATGAAGAATTATGTTAAGCCCGAAATCATGGAAGAAGCACTTTTATCGGAAGGCGTTTACGCAGGAAGCGGTGATGAAGAGGATACCATAAACGGCGGCAACAATGGCCACACCAACGGCAATAAAGGAGATAAGCCCAATAAGGTGGATAATCCGAATAAGGGACCCGGAAACAATAACGGAAATGGGCATGCTTACGGCCATGACAAGTTCTCCCCTCATGCCTTCGGTTTCTAGTCCGGCTTTCCTTTATACATAGTCATTTATTTACTGTACGGTAGACAGTAATATGCATGTGTTTTATCTCTTTTCATCCCACGTGGATAAAAAATTCTATCATTTTTGTTACAATTCACTTTTTTTCAAGATATCTGTTATAATGACATCATGAAAAAGTTGTAATCAAGGAGGAAAATCACATGAAAGATTATACCAAACCTGAACTTGTTGAAATGGAATCCATTCCGGTAGAAGGAGTATATGCAGGAAGCGGTGATGTCGAAGAAGAGAAGCCGGTAGCTCCTGCTCTTACCTGCCCTAGAGGTAACAGTTCTTGTAGCTTTTGGGCTTGTTTAGGTTGCAGGAATTATATAATGCTAGTGGGTCCGAACAACAACACATGTTCCTTAGGGATCTCATAGGGTTTTCTGTAAATCAATCAAAAAGGCAACGGTTATTCCGTTGCCTTTTTTTCTGCAATTCGAATCTCTCTGTCGCAATACTGCAAAATGCTTCTCCTATGTGTGATGATTACACAGGTAGGTCTGGGAAACAGATTCTGCAACCCCTGTATTACAGACATTTCCGTCTTCTCATCTAAAGCCGAGGTCGCCTCGTCCAATATCAGAAAAGGCGCCTTCCTCACAAATGCCCGGGCGATTGCTATCCTCTGCGCCTGTCCCTCCGAAAGTCCGTGTCCTCTTTCTCCGACCACAGTTTCAAGCCCATTTGGAAGTTCCGAAACAAATTCGTAAGCAGAAGCCCATTTTAAAGCTTCAATTACCTCATCCTCTGTGGCCTGTAAATTACCCATCCGTATATTCTCCCGAATCGTTCCGCTAAACAGGGTATTTCCCTGGGGAACATAGGATACAAATTCCCGCATTCCTGCATTGGCTGCCACAGTCTCCCCTTTTTGGTTGTAATATGTAATACTGCCCTGATAGTTACTCATAAAGGACATCATCAGTCGAATCAGTGTTGTCTTTCCGATTCCCGATTCCCCGATAATCGCCACAAATTCACCCGGCTTAACCTCCAGGGAAGTATCCACAAGCACCTGCTCCTCCGTATAACCGAAGGAAAGCTTTTCCACCTTTACTCCGATTTGCTCCGGGGTAATCTGTTTCTCCGGCTTCGTCTCCAGAGGAATATTCTGCAATTCTACCACTCGTCCCACTGAAGTCAGGATCATCACCACCTTAGGAATCTGCTGTGCCAGTTGAATGACAGGAGACTGGACACGATTTACCAACGCCAGAAACAGCGACATCGTACCATATGTGATGGATCCGTTCGCTATCTGAAACACTCCGTAGGAAAAAGCCGCAATATAACTGATTTGAAATGCCAATGACATGGTTGTGGAGGTGACAAGTCCCATTTTGGTCTTTCGAAACACCCAGTAAAACCGTTTCTCCCGAAGCTCCGTTAATTTCTCCAAAAAATACTTTTCGTTTGCAAACGCCTTTACAACCAAAAGATTTGCCAGACTTTCCTGCATAAACGAGCGATAGGCCGCTTCAGACTCCTGAACCTTTTCCTGAAGCTTTCTTAACTTCTTTCCAAGCCACCAGGACATGAGTGCTGCCACCGGAGCAACTGTCAATGCCAGAATAGCAAGCCAGGGGGAATAGTAAAATAAAGTAAAGAAAACCAATACCAGCTCTACAGCAAGCAGTATTATATTCGGAATAGTACCAATAATCCCATCCGCTATATTTCCTGCATCACTGGTCAGTCTGGTCATCAAATCTCCAGTATGGTATTTCATAACGTCTATCCAATGCGACTGAATGATCTTGTCATATATCTGTTTTCTGATACCAAAAGAAAACTTCTCTGTCAACACAGCCGATATTAACGTATCCATCACGGAAAAGGCCTGCATGGCCAGCATT
>JAEDMI010000163.1 GCA_016303085.1 Acetatifactor sp. | reverse complement strand
GCTTCTCTGATAATCTCCTGTGATAACATATAAACCTCCTCAAATCATTATTTTTATTCTATTGAAAAGTAACCCATTTCCCTATTACAGGAATTTTACCTACCACCCATCCTGCCAGCATAGCCACTGCAAAAATACCCACAGTCATTATAGGAATGGATAATGCCACCGGATATGCTATTACCTTAATTCCCAACAATCCCAGTTTTTCGATGATAAATGTGTGTACCATATAAACAAAAAAAGAACTTTTTGCCATGACAGTAATCCATTTTGCCTCAGCAATACTTCGGGGCACTTTTATATACTTAAAAAATACAAATACCGAAATACTGAGAATCAATACATTTATGTTGCTGGGGCTAAACCACCTGTCGTCATAAGTCAAGCTCATCCTGCAATCGGCTAAGGTCCTCACCATCGTAAAAATGAGTGCTCCCGCTCCCAAAGCATATAACAGGCACCTAATAAATACAGGGATATGAACTTTATCCAAATAATATCCCGCCAGGAAATAACCTATATATCCGTTCAGCAAATATAAATGCATCAGATCAACAAAGCTATATACTGCTCCGCCGTCAATTTGCGGAAGCACGGTAGCAATCAGAAATCGTACGATAACCCACAACAGTAAAAAATATCCGGTCACTTTGATATCTTCACATATCTTCCGTAAAATCGGAAGCAGAAGATAAAATCCCAGTAAATCCAGCAGAAACCACATATGCCCATGTCCTTTAATAAATCGGGTTATGGCATTGGACCACATATCCGATGTTACAGTCCCCCATCCGTGCAAAACTCCATTATATATCACACTCTGAAACGCATAAAAGAGGGACCAGATATAAAAACCCACTGCAAGTTTCAGTATTTTTGATATCCATTTTTTAGCAGACAATTCTTTCTCTGGATTTAAAAGGAACAGCCCGCTCAACATAAAAAATACAGGTACCCCGAATCTGGTAAAGCTGTTATAAATGGTCATCGTCGTAAAATCACTGCCGTTAATATCCACCACATACCAATATCCATTGGATACATGCAATAAAACAATTGCAAAACAGGATATAATTCGCAGCAAATCATATTTGACTATTCTATTCATTCTTAACACTCCCGGTAAATAACAGATAAAGCCTCCTGCCGGATAAATAATTACGGTCAGGAGGCTCCCTTTTTACTGCTGTGCTACGTCCTTCATGGAGAAACTGATTCTTCCCATCTTGTCCTTGCCCAGGCATACAACGGTAACCATATCGCCGAGAGTCAGGACATCTTCAACGCGGTTGATTCTCTCCCTTGCAATCTTGGAAATATGAACCATTCCTTCCTTGCCGGGTGCAAACTCGATGAATGCGCCGAATTCCTTGATGCTGACAACCTTGCCCTTGAAAATCTGGCCTTCCTCAAAGTCTGTCACGATAATCTTTATCATCTCAACAGCCTTGTCCATCATTTCTTTATCGGTTCCGCATACAGATACCTTTCCGTCATCGGTAATATCAATCTTCACACCGGTACGGGCGATAATCTCGTTGATGGTCTTACCTCTCTGTCCAACCACATCACCGATTCTCTCAGGGTCAATCTGGATGGAAATAATCTTGGGAGCGTAAGGACCAACCTCAGGTCTGGGAGCTGCAATGGCAGGCTTCATACAATTTTCCATGATGAAAAGTCTTGCATCGCGGCATCTTGCAATAGCACCTTCCACGATAGGTCTTGTCAATCCGTGAATCTTAATATCCATCTGGATAGCGGTGATACCCTCTGTGGTACCTGTCACCTTAAAGTCCATGTCTCCGAAGAAGTCCTCAAGGCCCTGGATATCGGTGAGCAGTACGAAATCATCGTCGGTGTCGCCCGTTACCAGACCGCAGGAGATACCTGCAACCATCTTCTTGATGGGTACGCCTGCCGCCATCAGTGACATACAGGATGCGCAGGTAGAAGCCATGGATGTGGAACCGTTGGACTCAAAGGTCTCGGACACGGTACGGATTGCATAGGGGAATTCCTCTTCGCTGGGAAGCACGGGAATTAATGCCCTCTCTGCCAGTGCACCATGACCGATTTCACGTCTTCCGGGTCCTCTGGAGGGCTTTGTCTCGCCTACGGAGTAGGAAGGGAAATTATAATGGTGCATATATCTCTTGCTGACCTCGTTCTCGTCCAGTCCGTCCAGTTTCTGCTGCTCGGAGAGGGGAGCCAAGGTACATACGTTACAAATCTGGGTCTGTCCGCGGGTGAACATTGCAGAGCCGTGCACACGGGGGATAATGTCAACTTCCGCTGCCAGAGGACGAATCTGGGTAATCTCACGTCCGTCGGGACGCTTGTGATCCTTCAGAATCATCTTGCGGACAGTCTTCTTCTCATACTGGTAGACAGCCTCACCCAGAATAGCCAGCCATTCCTCCTTCTCGGCAAATGCTTCCTCCAGCTTCTCTGTAATGACACGGATATTTTCCTCTCGGGTCTGCTTGTCATCGGTAAATACAGCTACCTCCATCTCCTCGGGGGTAACAATCTTCTTCATCTCATCAAACATTTCCTGAGGCACTGCGCAGCTTGTGTACTCATGCTTTTTCTTACCGCACTCTGCCACGATTTTGTCGATGAAAGCGATGATGGTCTGGTTGATTTCATGGGCTTTGTAGATAGCCTCAATCATCTTAGCCTCCGGCACTTCGTTGGCACCGGCCTCAATCATAATAACCTTTTCTCTGGTAGAAGCAACAGTCAGGTTCAAATCACCTGTCTTCCACTGCTCCTGGGAAGGATTGATTACAAATTCCCCGTCAACCATACCTACCTGTGTCATAGCACAGGGACCGTCAAAGGGAATATCGGAAATGCAGGTTGCGATTGCCGCACCAATCATTGCCACTAACTCAGGACGGCACTCAGGGTCTACACTCATAACCATGTTGTTCAAAGTTACATCATTGCGATAATCCTTGGGGAAAAGGGGACGCATGGGTCTGTCGATAACGCGGCTGGTCAGGATAGCGTTCTCGCTTGCCTTACCCTCGCGCTTGTTAAAGCCGCCGGGAATCTTTCCCACTGCATACATCTTCTCCTCATACTCTACGCTCAGAGGGAAGAAATCAATCCCTTCTCTGGGCTTTTCGGATGCGGTTGCGGTACAAAGTACAACCGTATCGCCGTAGTGCATAAATGCACATCCGTTTGCCTGCTTGCCTACACGGTCAATATCAACCTTCAGTGTACGTCCCGCAAGCTCCATTTCATAGCTCTTGTACATAATTCCTCCGTTCCGCCGCTCTCGCGGTATATGTTTATTTGTAAAGGAACAGAAGGCACCGAAACTACTGAAAAATACATGCCCGCATATACTTTTCAGCGGTCTCGGGACTTTCTTCTGCTCCGTGTTACCCGGGTAACAATACTTTTCTGCCGGTCTGACCGGACTGCTTTGCTGTAATATACAAAGCACCATACACAAATGTGCCAGAATACACGGAAGCAAGACAGCCTGCTCCCATGACTCTGACACAATTTTTTAAGACTGAATATCTTACTTTCTCAGACCAAGCTTCTCAATCAGAGCACGGTATCTCTCGATATCCTTTCTCTTCAGGTACTCCAGAAGACCACGTCTCTGACCTACCATCTTCAGCATACCGCGGCGGGAATGATGATCCTTGGGATTCTCCTTCAAATGATCGGTGAGCTCCTGAATTCTTGCGGTCAGGACTGCTACCTGCACCTCGGGTGAACCGGTATCGCCGGGTGTTCTGGCATACTCGTTCATGATTGCTGTTTTCTTTTCCTTAGAAATCATTTTCTTTTCCTCCATATAAATATTCTTGAAATCGCCTGACACTAAGCGACGGTTGGAGTATCCGAAAGCTGAGCATCGGCTAAATCACACGGATTCATAATATCATATCTTATCATAAATGTAAACAAAAATTTTCAGGCTGTTACAAACATGATAACAGCCTGAACTCTCTTAATCCTGAAGAATATCCACACATTTTACCGGAGTACGATAATTGTACTTACTGATTTTAATACCGGTCTTCGGGCTGCTGGCATGTATTACCTGCCCACCGCCGATATAGAGTGCAACGTGGTTAATGGTGCCTGAACTATTGGCATAAAATACAAGGTCGCCGGGCTGCAATTCGGATGCCGAAATCTTCTTGCCCTCATTTGCCTGCGCTCTGGAGGAATGGCTCAACGTGACACCGTACTTTTTAAACACACTCAGAACGAAGCCGGAGCAATCGGCACCCTTTGTCAGGCTGGTTCCGCCCCATACATAAGGATTACCCAAAAACTGTTTTGCGTATTCCACCAATTCCACGCGGACATCGGACACTCCCACGCCATACAGAAGTTCGGTCATGGTAATTGCCGTATCCAATTTCTCCTCCACCGTCACATAGTCGGCAGACACATAAGCATTCTCTCCGTCGATAGACACCATAATCCATCCGTCCAGAGTTTCCACATATTCCAGTTCCTCTCCCTGCGGAACCTGAGTCAGTACCGCACTGTCCGTGCCGGGCTGGTCTCTCACATTCAAGCCGTCCACGTTCACGACAACCACCTTGCGTACAAGTTCCATTGCCCTCAATTTTGCATCAGGTCCCGTAAGCAGATAGTCAAGGCTGACATAGCCCTCCACCTCACCTGATTTGATATGCGCCCAGCCATCCGCAGTCTCCAACACCTCGCACGCCGAATCCTTGGGCATCTTTCCCACCAGCTTGCCGCTCGTAGAAGGAGTCTCTCTTACATTCAGATTACCGCTCCCCACATTGGCAATACCGATGTTTGTATATCCAAAGAAAGCTCCCTGAGCCTGCTGGGCTACCTCTATGTACTCTTCGGTAGAAAGCCTTGCCTCAAGCATGGATGCAATTCCGGCTGTGGGCATAATGCTCTCGGAAGCCGATACCTGCAAGGGTTCAAGGCACAATGCAAGTACCATTCCCGCGGAAACCATTGCAAGATGCTTCTTATGATTCAAAATTTTCATTATTTTCTATCCTCTAAATTTGAAAAGTTGTTTACAAAATCATTACAGAATTGTTACATCAGATAAAATTATACCGTCCTGCATATATTCTGTCAACCCCAAATCTCGGGAAAATTCCGATAAAACTATACCTCTGCGGCTTCCGCTTCCCTTTCCGCATCAATGATGGCAAAGGCGATATTGGTGGCATGGTCTGCCACTCTCTCCAAGTCGGATGCAATATCCGAGAAAATCATTCCCGCTTCCGGCGTGCACTCGCCCTTTGTCAGGCGCTGTACATGAAGCCTTTGCAGTTCTTTCTCCTTATTATCAACTTTATCCTCCAGTTTGATAACCTCCTGCATGTGGCTCTCATCGCCCTTGGCAAACATATCCATGGAATACTGGATAATTTTATTTACCATCTCCAGCATTTCTCCAAGTTCTCTCTGGGCATCTTTGCTGAAAGAGACCCCTGTCTCCCTGCGTTGCTTCGCAGCATCCGCCACATTTTCCGCATGGTCGCCGATTCTCTCGATATCATTCACCACATGGAAAAGAGCACCCAGACTCTTCAAGTCCTCAATAGGAAGGG
>JAEDMI010000162.1 GCA_016303085.1 Acetatifactor sp. | reverse complement strand
TTTTAAAGCATTTATACTGTAGTCCCTGTTCCCCTGTTTGGATATTGGGGGCGGATACTCTCTGTAGCGCTGTGATGGCAGGGCTCTCCGCAATATTGGTAGCTTTGACGGCAATTCTCTTTTTCGGCTATCGTATGGAGGGTAATATTTTACTTTTTATCGGCACATGGCTTCTGACTATGATTTCCATGTTTTCCATAGGGTTGCTGATTGCCGGCCTGTGCAGGACAACAAAGTCACTGAATATAGTTACCAGCTTGGTGTATTTTCCCATGCTGCTGTTATCCGGGGCTACGATTCCTTATGAGCTGCTTCCGAAGGGGCTTCAGACAGTGGCAAATGTAATGCCGCTGGGTTTGGGAATCAAACTGATGAAGGGGATATCCATGGGGATTTTGCCGGAAAACAGTTTACTCTATCTTGTGTTGTTAATAGTGATTGCTGTTGTGTGCGGTGCTGCCGCGGTTTTGACCTTCCGGTGGGAATAAATTGTTTTTGGATAAGAAAGGGAAGAAAACGTAAAATGAGAATGAAGGAACAGCATGCGGCCTGTGAGGATAAAACAAGACCTTATCTGTATAAAATCGGAATGTTCGCCCAGATGAATCATGTTACGGTTAAGACGTTGAGATTCTACGAATCACAGGGATTATTGGAACCTGCATTTGTGGATGAGGAAAACGGATACCGCTATTATACGATGAATCAAATGGCAGATATCCACCAGATTACCGCATTAAAGGGAGCCGGATTTACTCTGGAGGACATCAAAAAACTGCATAAGGTATCGGATAAGTCTGTCTTTCTCGCACAGAAAAAGGCAGAGATTATGGAAAAAATTGCAGCGCTCACCGGGCAGCTTGCTTTGCTGGAAGGATACATGGCGGATTGGGCAGACCTGCTGGATACGCCGGTGCTGGTGAAAACAATTCCTGCGGTGTGTGTAGCTTCCTGCAGAAAGCGAATCCAATCTTACGATGAATTATTTGATATTATGCCTGCCATGGGGGCAGAAATGGAGCGGCTTGGATGCAAATGTGCATATCCGGAATATTGCTTTACCCATTATCTGGAGCCGGGTTATCAGGAGGAAGATGTTTTGATTGAAGCCTGCGAGTCAGTGACTGAGCCAAAGGAAGATTCAGAACTGATAACTTTCCGGGAGTTACCGGAAGTACAGGCAGCCTGCATCTATCATAAGGGCTCTTATGATAAATTCCCGAAGACATACGAAAAACTTTTAAAGTATATAGAGGAGAACGGCTATCAAATCTGCGGCAATATCAGAGAGAGTTATATTGACGGTGTCTGGAATAAGGAACGGGAGGAGGATTGGCTTTCCGAGATTCAGATTCCGGTACGGACGGTATGATCTATTTGCAATAGGAGTACTGAGTAGTATATAATAAAAACTCAGGACAGAATGTTGTAAAAACGGTAAATTCATTTAGAGGATGAGGGAAAGATGCAGTCAACACCAATCAATGAAAATGCTATCAAAGAAGTTAAGGAAGTACTGGCGTATTTTTCGAGAATGGAAGGACAAGGTATTATTACGGGCCAGCACACGCAGACCATGGAGCAGGAGGAACTTACAAAAATATATGAAATAACAGGTAAGCTGCCGGCTTTGTGCGGATTTGAACTGTTGTCCTATTCTCCGAACATCCGATTGGAAACGGCAGATGAAGCCTGCATCACAGAGGTGGAAAGAAACAGGGGAACTTTGGAGAAGGCGTGGGAATGGGCCGGGCGGGGCGGACTGATTACCTTTACCTGGCATTGGTTCTCGCCGTTGGGAGGAAAAGACAAATCTTTTTACACCAAGAACACCGATTTTAATCCTGAGGAAGCCCTGAAGGAAGGAACGCCGGAAAATATTGCAATGTGCAGGGATTTGGATGATATGGCATCTCTGCTAAAGCCGTTTTGCGATAAGCATATCCCGATTCTCTGGAGACCCTTTCATGAGTCGGAGGGAGACTGGTTCTGGTGGGGCAGCAGGGGCCCGCAGGTAGCAAAAGAACTGTTTCGCTTTATGTATCGGTATTATACACAAGAACATCATCTGGACAACCTGATTTGGGTATGGAATTCGCCATTGGCGGACGGATATGTGGGGGATGCATATTGTGACATCATATCGAGAGATATTTACCCTCCTGCACATGCTCACGGAGCATTTCGGGAAAAATACGATGAACTCATAAAGATTACCAAAAGAAAGAAAGGGGCTGCCCTGGCGGAAACGGGAATTATTCCGGATGCGGATGAATTGATGGAAGAGGCTGTGCCGTGGCTGTGGTATATGACCTGGAGCGGCAGCTTTGCGCTGACTGAAAAATTTAACGATTTCGCGGCTTTGAAAAAACTGTATCAGCATGAATATGCGATTACGTTGGATAAGCTGCCGAGGTTGTATCCTTGAGATGAAAACTTCTGGGTTGGTTGTTATCCGACTTAGAAGTTTTTGTATGTAATAGTCAGGCTTTTTGCAGGACAGGAACTGAAATTTTATTTGAGGCGGGAAAAGCGAATTGACAGTACAAGATATAGTTGGTATAATAAAGCAAACATATGTTCTGTGCATAAGGAGGAATTATTATGAGTGAAATTGTAAGATTGGACGTCAATGAAGAGTGGGCACATAGCGGCATTATCAAAGCCGGAGAATTCTGTTTTTTGGGCTATTGTGTGGGAAATGTAGGGGGAACCATAGAGGAACAGGTGAACGGTGCATTTGACGAAATGGAAAGACGCTTGGGAATGGTAGGACTGACTCTTGAAAATGTGGTTCAGATGGATTGCCTGTTTCGTGATATTTGGAATATTCCGGTTATGGAAAAGGTTATCAGGGAAAGATTCCACGGTAAATATCCGGTGCGCAAATCCATTCAAACCGAATTTGCCCATGTAGGCGGAGAAAATGGTCTGCAATTTCAGGCGGACGCAGTGGCGTATGCAGGGAAGTAAAACAGGTGAAAGCATGAATAGCAAGTGATGCGCGGTGGAACGGGGAGGAAAGGGATGAATATAGAATGTTTTTCTGAAAAGTATACGGTGAGGAGACTGGCGGATGAAGATATTGAGAAGGTATTGGAGCTGTGTAAGAGGAACCCACTTTATTATAAGCATTGTCCACCGGAAGTTACAAGAGAGAGTATAGCTGAGGACATGCGAAATTTGCCTCCGAAAAAGAATTTTCAGGACAAGTATTATTTAGGCTATTTTCAGGGCAATGATTTAGTTGCTGTGATGGATTTCATTGATAAATATCCGAATGATGAAACAGTGTTTATTGGATTTTTTATGGTGAACAGCAGGTATCAGCAGAAAGGAATCGGCAGCAGTATGATATCGGAATTGAGCCGGTACATGAAACAATTAGGGTATCGGTATATCCGACTGGGGTATGTAAAGGGAAACCGGCAAAGCCGGGGATTTTGGGAGAAGAATGAGTTTTCGGAAACGGGTACTGTTTTACATCAGGAGAGGTATGATGTGGTGGTAATGCAAAGAGTGCTTTGAACCGGTGCATTGAAGGTATCCCTCGCTGCAACGCAAATTGTCGGAAGGCAAGATTGTCAGCGTTGATGTGGATTCCGGCAGTTCCGAACTCAATGTACATAACCGGGTAAGCATGCTGATTGATTGGAAATGATAATTACTTTCTTCCGGAGGTGATAAGTATGGATTTTGAGGCATTTGTGAAGGATATCAGAGACAACCGATGGAATGTATATGGGTCGGAGGTATATGAAGCCGGTCGTTTGACTTACGAATATGGCGATACACAGAAGTCTAGATACCCCATTTATTCCGCTACGAAGACGATTACTTCCATAGGAGCAGGCATTGCCTATGATGAAGGGAAAATCCGGCTGGAAAGGTCGATACTGGATTATCTGCCGTCAGAAACAGTAGACCGTATGTCAAAGGAGCAAAGGGTGGCATTTCAAAATATAACGGTGGAGAGGCTGCTTACCATGTCGGTAGAAGGGTTCCCATTCAGACCGGAAGGGGAAAGCTATTTAAATTATTCGCTTTCCTGCCCGTTGGAAAACGTGCAGACGAGACGCTTTAACTATAGTAATATTTCCGCCTATCTGGTGGGTGTGGCTCTGACAAACGCAGTTCAGGAGGATTTGTATCAATACCTGAAAAGAAAACTTTTTGACCCTTTACATATCGTAGATCCGGTTTACACAAGGTGCCCGGACGGATACTTTTACGGCGCTTCCGGTATGGAACTTACTGTGCATGATTTAAGCCGGATCGGCTTATTGCTTTATCACGGCGGAGCTTATGAAAGAATGAGGATTGTATCGGAAGAATATGTAAAAAGGGCAACTGCCGTCCAACAAATGAATCGGGAAGGCGGCTACGGATATTTTATATGGAAATACAGGGATGGTTTTAGCATTAATGGCAAATGGAAGCAAAAATGCTATGTTCTGCCTGAGAGAAAGCTGATTATTACATATCTGTCCCATATAGAGGAGGATTCCCATGCATTGCTGGACAGCATGGAAAGGCATATACTGGGGCTGAAATGAAAATATTATTTTATTGCTTGACTCTGACGTTGCGTAATAGTTTATGCTGTTCTTACACGGAGGGAGGAAGACAGCAATGATGACAGTGAAGGAAGTCAGTGAATTGACAGGAGTGAGTATACGCACCCTGCAGTACTACGACAAAATCGGCTTGTTAAAGCCTGCTGAATATACAGAGTCCGGTTATAGGCTGTATGACGATATTGCCTTGGAAAAGCTTCAGCAGATATTACTGTTTCGGGAGTTGGAATTTCCTCTGAAAGAAATCAAGGACATTATTTCCAGACCTGATTTTGACAGAAACAAGGCCTTGGAGCAGCAAATTACGCTGCTGACGTTGAAGAAGGAGCATCTGGAAAACCTGATTCACTTTGCCCGTGGAATACAATTTATAGGAGTGAGGACAATGGATTTTTCAGCTTTTGACACAAGTAAACTGGATGAATATGCAAAGCGTGCGAAAGAACAGTGGGGTAATTCGCCGGAGTACAAGGAATTTCAGACAAAATCTCAGGGAAGGACAAAAGAGGATGAGCAAAGGTTGGCGAAAGACTTTATGAGTCTGTTCACAGAATTCGGAGAGATGAAGACGTTGAATCCGAAATCGGATAAGGTGCAGGCTCAGGTGAAAAAACTGCAGAATTATATCACGGAGACTTTTTATACATGCACAGATGAAATTCTATTCAGCCTGGGGCAGATGTATGCCGGTGGCGGCGAATTTACAGAGAACATTGATCAGGTCGGAGGCACAGGAACAGCAGAATTTGTGGCAGATGCAATTCGTATCTACTGCAAAAAATAGCTTTTTGGAATGTCAAAGACTCCCGAGTTGGGTTTTCAAACCTGACCCGGGAGTTTTTTTGCTGAACTTGTAGAAAATGTGTTGTTCCTGTATAATGTCCGTAGGGCAACGTTGTATACTGGAGGTATAGAAAAGATGAGCTTATTTCATGATATTGAAAGCTATAGACCGGTGAATGAACAGGAAGAACGTGATAAAGAGATGATGCTTCGGTATATAACCCACAACACAAA
>JAEDMI010000161.1 GCA_016303085.1 Acetatifactor sp. | reverse complement strand
TGACGGCCACTTTCTCTTCCCTAAATAATGCATCAACAGGATCATAGCTTAATGTAACATCCTCCGGCATGAGCTTCGCATCCTGAATAAACTGCTCCATACGCCGAAAGACACCCGGCCAGACCGCAGAATCCAAGCCATTTTCTTCATTTGTGGGATCCTCATAAGCATGGCGCCACTTTATCCCCTTCAGAGATGTCAACTGTGGAATGGACAGCCCCTGCAAAATTTCCATACAGGTATAGTCATAGCAGAAATCACTGACAAATCCCCGAATACCATGCTCCTCAAAAGCCCTACAGGCAGCTACAAAGCTGTCATAATCTGTAGGCAAAGGAATGCTGTACTTATCGAACAGCGCTTTGTTGGCAATAAAGCCATCTACTTCCCCGCAAAGAGGCAGCCAGTTGACAGTGCCGTCGCTGTTCGTATAACTTTCCAAATAGCTGAGGTAAATGGAACCCGCTTCCTCTGAAGTGGACAGATCCAGAAGGCTGTCCTCCAAATCCTTTGCATCGTTTAAAGAAAAGCGGCGGCTTGTAATAATATCCGGAAGTGCGCCGTTTTCTTCCAAAAACTTATAGAAATCCAGATCGTTGTTGCCTACAACAAATTCAATTTCCACATCCGGGAGCTGAGACTGGATATAAGGCGCATACTCGTCCATTAAATCAACACTCCAAAGATATACGGAAATTTTATCCTTTTGCGTCTTGGAAATCTGCGATCCGCAGCCCCCAAGCCCCAGCAACATTGCTGCAGCCAAAAAGAATGCAATGAATGTCTTGATTTTGGTTTTCATTTTCTGAAGTCCTCCTTTATGTTCAGTCGCTTTCCGTTATTGTTCTTATTTCACATAAAGGCTCCTTGCTGTCACTTAAAACTGCGGCAGATTCAACCCTTTAGGTCAGATAGAATCAATTTCAGTCCGTGCATATCCACAGGCTTAGCCATATGAGCATTCATGCCTGCATCCAGAGCTCTCTGCACATCCTCCTCAAAGGCATTGGCGGTCATAGCAACAATGGGGATGGTTTCTGCATCCGGATGGCCGCAAGTGCGGATGCGGCGAGCTGCCTCATAACCTTCCATCACAGGCATCTGTATGTCCATAAGAATCACATCAAACTCTCCCGGTTCAGAACACCGGAATCGATCCAGCGCCTCTTTCCCATTAGGCACCAGTTCACAGGTAATACCTTCCATTTCCAACAGTTCGGCTAAAATTTCCGAATTGAGCTCATTGTCTTCAGCGGCCAGCACATGCAAACCCTGGATGGAAACCTCCTTGATCTCAGAAGACATTTCCACCGGCTTCCCTTCATAATATTGAGCAACCACTCTCTCAAAACTTGATAAAAAGAAGGGTTTCGGAAGGAACATGTCCACACCTGCCTCTTTTGCTTCCTCCTCAATCTCAGAAAAATCGTAAGCAGTCAGCACCAGAATAGGTATATCCTGCCCTACCTTAGCCCGAATACGCCGAGCAGTCTCTACGCCGTCCATACCGGGCATCTTCCAATCCAGTATAACAATATGGAACTCCTCCTGCCGTTCATGAGCCTGACAAACCAGATCTACCGCCTCGGCTCCGCTTGTGGCATACGAAACGTCAACGCCGATATCCGACATCAATGTCCGGATATCCTTACAGATGTCCTCATCGTCGTCAGCTACTAACAGTCGCGTAATGCCGTAATGCTGCCAGAAGCTGTTCACAGACTCTTCATCTGCCGTCTGGAACTCCAGATCCACAGTGAAGGTGCTGCCCCGACCGGGCTCGCTTTGGACGGTGATGGTGCCGCCCATCAGATCTACAATGTTTTTCGTAATGGGCATACCCAGACCCGTCCCTCGTATTTCCTTTTTGCATTCAGTATCTTCCCTCGCAAATGGGTCGAAAATATTTTTGATAAAATCTCTGCTCATGCCATAACCGTTGTCAGCCACTGTAAAGCGTATACGAGCACGTTTACGGGTATTTAACTTCAACCCTTCCAGCGTCAGACTGATCTTTCCTCCCTCCGGGGTATACTTAACAGAGTTGGACAGAAGATTCAGCAAAATCTGGTTCATGCGGGTTTTATCGCCTAATATCTTTCCCGGCAAATTGCCGCGAGTATGCAGCTCGATAGACTGACCTTTTGCCTTGATCTGAGGCAGCACGATAGTATAGACTTCCTCTATGGTATCCACCATATTAAATTCTGTGATATTCAGTAATGTCTGGCCGCTTTCAATCTTACTCATATCCAGAACATCATTAATAAGCCCCAGAAGATGCTGACTGGAAAATGAGATTTTCCGGGTGTACTCCCGCACCTTCTCCGGATTGTCGACATCCCGGCTCAGGAGAGCGCAAAGACCCACGATGGCATTCATAGGAGTGCGAATATCGTGAGATATATTTGCCAGAAAATTGCTCTTGGCTTCGTTGGCGCTCTTGGCTACGGCCAAAGCGTTGTTTAAAGACTGGTTTATCTCCCTTGCACGGGTACGGTCAGAAAGAACCATTACATACCGTTCCGTACCCTGTATTTCGGTGCGGAAAGCCAATATATGGAACCAACCGGGCTCGCCGGTTTGTTGGTTGATGTACTCCTGTTCCCACTCCTGCCTCTGCCCCAACATAATTTCAGGCAGATGTTTCAAGGCGCTGCGGAAATCCTTTTCCTGAAACAGACGATGCTCCTCACTGATCTGAGCGCAGATATCTTCCTGGGATAATCCCAAAATCCTCTTCACATTGGGACTGATATAGGACACTTTGTAATCGTCCGCATCCAACATAATAAAGATATCGTCTACATTGTTGGACAGGGTGCTGAACAATTTTTCCCGGTACAGAATCTCCGTATCCTTTTCCACCAAACTCTGACGGTTTCTGCGAATAAGAAAGACGAACAGGAAAGCACTCAGAGCCAACGTAATACCGATGACCACCAGCATGGTAATTTTCTGAAGTTGATTCATGCTGGCATTTACCACGCCGGTAGGAACGACCCCCAACACCACCCAGTCCTGAAACGCTACCGGAGCATAGACCAAATAATAGGAATCCTCCGCCGTTTGAAAAATAGTGACGCCGGATTCGCGCTGCAAAAATTTGTGCCGCAGGTCTTCGATCTGTTGGGCACTCATTTCCGATTCACTTTCCAAATAAGCCAGAAAATTGAAAACACTGCGATCGGTGTCTCCTGCATTGTCGATAAGCACCCGGCCGTTGGAATAGATTACATAGCTGTCCGATTGTCCGCCAAAAGCGGAAATGTCCAATGAAGAAACTATATCGCTGTTGTTATAACTAACGGCCACAGCTTCATATTCGAAGCCGTGGAAGGTTCCGTGAGCTGCGGGTACGGCGAATATTTTCAATTCAGAGCTGCCGGGAATGGCAGCGTCTGCCATCACGCATTCTTGTTCCAGTATCAGTTTGGGCAACTGTTCTTTCAGATTCAGGTATCCGTTATCGCCGTCTATCGTTTGGTAGTCGCCATTATGTGAGATAAAGTAAAAGTCAGTAAACCCCCACTGCTCTTGCCGCTCCTGAATGTAAGAAGCCACCTTGTCCTCATCCTTTATATCGCTCAGATAAGGAACCCACATCTGCACATTCTTCCATTTCCTTGAAACCATATCATGAAACGCTCCGTTCACCTGAGTGTAGATTTCCATCAGATGATGGGAGCTCTCTTCATAAATTTTAGCTGAAGCAAACCTGAAATAAGATATGCTCGCCGCAAGAATCGCCACTAATAAGCAGGCCGCCAGAGCAGCGCTGAGCAAACGTTTTCGCATAGGGACAAAACCTCCTGTCCATAATTGCAATTCTTTTGCTTGTAGATGCGAACCCACTCCGCGAGATCGCCGCACAAAAAGCGAAGGCTCGCTGACCCTGCCGTCAAGCGCCTCCATTTGCATCAAAAAACACCTCTGATTTCAGAGGAATATTTATCAATTTTGTATTATGCTGTACCCCTTTTCAAAACTGCGCCGTAGGAAAACCATCCTGTTTGCCGCACAAAAATCAAGGTGTATATACAGATTTAAACCTTATGTCCGAATGACAGATCGGCTTCCGACGGAAGCTCTGACGTCAAATATCTGCAGATCACTGCCGTCGTCTCTTCATAGTCCCGCTTGACGTTTTCAAAAACAGCCGCCGCACTTTCCGGAATTCCTTCTCCGTCAGCCCGCAGGGCTTCCGTCAGCTTTTCCGAGGAGATCATCAGCTTCCCAAGCCCAAGATTCTGGCATACGCCCTTCAGCGTGTGGGCAGCATGAAAAGCCCCTCTGCGGTTCCCTGACTGAATTTCTCCGCACAAATTTTCAAAGCTTTTGTCCTGCAGAAATTTAGATATGAATTTTTTAA
This sequence comes from Acetatifactor sp., assembly GCA_016303085.1. GTDB lineage: Bacteria > Bacillota > Clostridia > Lachnospirales > Lachnospiraceae > Acetatifactor. The sequence continues at coordinate 1,316 of JAEDMI010000161.1, read as the reverse complement.
TAAGTGTAAGCGCAGACAATCTTTTCACAACTTCCGAATAATCTCCGCCCAGCTGTTGATAACATTCTTCAATTGTCATTGTAATTTCTCCCGTCAATGTTATACTTTCAGCGTTTTTCTCTTTCGGCATATGCTGCTGTAAATGCACAATGCAATGGCTGCTGCAAAATTCCCGCCATTGCATCGAAAAGCACCTCTGCGATCAGAAGCAATATCGATCGCTTTTAATTTCTCTGATAGCAGCATACAACCTGAAAGTATACTTCTCTTGGCTTTAATTATGCTACAATTCTCTCCAGGCTTCAATATTTTTTCAGTAAATTCATTCTTTTTCTTAATTTTAATCGCATTTTATATCATAATTTTCCCTCAAATATTCCGGCAATACCTTTCGACACTTAATTAAGCCGTTTTATCTCGTTGCCTATAATATTATCCCTATTCAAGTTATTGATTACCGAAGCCTGACTAACCAATTTCGCGGTAACATTAACCATTGGATATTGTTTCAAGGAAACCGGTATATTGCAACGAAAAAGGAGCCGTCGCTCCAGCCGACCTATTCAGACAGCTGTGCAGCAGCTCCTTAAAAGCGCTCTATATCGGATCAAAGTCCTTTGAACGAAGGATACCTCAAGTCCCTCGATTTTACGCCGTTTATTTATCCAGCGGTTTCATCGTGGGGAACAGGATGATATCCCGAATGCTGGGAGAATCGGTTACCAGCATAATTACCCGGTCAATGCCTACGCCGAGGCCGCCGGTAGGAGGCATACCCACCTCCAAAGCATTGACGAAATCCTCATCCATGGGATGCGCTTCCTCGTCGGTTCCGGCATCCAGCTGTGCCTGCTGCTCCTTGAACCGGTTATACTGATCGATAGGATCGTTTAACTCGGAGAATGCGTTCGCAATTTCCCATCCATTGATATAGGCTTCGAATCTTCTTGTGATTCTTGGATCTTCCGGATCCCTCTTTGCCAGAGGAGAAATTTCAACAGGATGCCCGATTACAAAAGTCGGAACATCCAGATACCCGGGAACATCTTCACAGTATTCCTCAAACATTTCCGCAATGATCTTTCCTCTGGTCATTGCGTTTACTTCTTCCTCGTCCATGCCGTAAGCGATGGCCGCGCCGCGGGCTTCTTCATCAGTATTCAAAACAGAGAAATCAATGCCGGTGATTTCCTTTACCGCGTCTGCCATATTCAATCTTCTCCAAGGCGGAGTCAAATCAAACGTCTTGCCCTGGTAAGTAATTACCATGCTGCCGGTGGATTTCAAAGCCGCTTTGGAAACGATCTGCTCTGTCA
>JAEDMI010000160.1 GCA_016303085.1 Acetatifactor sp. | reverse complement strand
ATGAACAATAACCGGATTAGGTATAAAAGAATTCCAAGTATAATTCCCTCGGTTCTCCAGACACCGATAAAGGCACACAAAACCATGATGCCAAAGCTTTCAAGAGGGCTACTCTGTCTTTGGTCCAGAACATCCATGACAGTCTGCGCCACCGCAAACATGCAAAGCAGAGCATACAGTTCTGTCCGATAGGGGTTGGTGAACAGCGTATATGTCTCAGGAAGCAAAAGTACCGCAAAGGTCAGATATTTTCCTTTTCCCTGAAGCACCGGGCTGTCCTGAACACGGTTGTAGAAGTAACCGATGGTAAAGATGGAAAAAATCCATTGGAACATACTGATAAAGACAGGGTGCGGCACCACCATCAGCATGGCGGCATACACACAGCTGGTATAGGCACTGTGCCAGTACTCGGGCCAAAGGCGAATGGCATACGAATAGGTCATCAGGTTGTCATCACTGGCTAAAAAAGGATCCGGCCACATACAAACGACACCGATCAGCCCCACTGCCATCACTATGGTAAACATACGAAAATTCAGTTTCGCTTTCCACCGGGAAATCACATAGAAAATCAGCTGCCAGAGAAAGAAAATCATCACTGCGGCGAATATTTTCGCAATTATATATCCCATGACTCTCTCTGCGGTGTCACTGAATGCATCGTTCAAAGCCACGGATGCTATGATATCCTTATCAAATTGAAAATGCAGAATACATCTTTCATAGAAAAAAGAGAGAAGGAAATGTATCAACGGGATGATGTGCTTCCAATTTAAATGATTTTTTCTAATCATATTAACCCCCATCATGTTCTGGAAACCAGAACCGCTCCCAGAACCACCAGGCATACACCGACAATCTTGCGAACGCTGAAAGGCTCCTTCAACCGGATGCGCGCAAAGAACATGGTCCACACATAGGTAAAGGCTGTAAGCGGCAAAACTCCGGAATAATCCATAACGCCCAGTACATAGATGTTCAAAAGTGCTGCTGCCACATACAAAAAAGCGCCCAGATAAAGGCTGGAATTTTTCATCAGATTCAGAAAAATCTGAACAATATTATCACCTTTTAAGGAGCCGGAAGCCTCCTTCAGAAAAAGGCTGGCCACGGACCCCATCACAGTCATCGCCAGAATTAAACTATACGGCAGCATCCTGTTCCTCCTTATCTCCTCCCGCAATCAGGAGAACTCCGGCAATAATCACCAAAACGCCAATGACTTTGACCAGGGTAATGGTCTCCTTCAAAACGACTGCCGCCAACAAAATACTCAGCACGTAATTCAAGCTAAGCAACGGCTGTAAAATGGATACCTTGCCAAACTTGTAGGCAATAATCATCAATAGTGCCCCGAGTCCATAAAGTCCGAAGCCCAAAAGCAAAAGCCAGGCGGAGCCTGTGGTGGCAAGTTTCCATAAAAGTTGTCCGATGCACACACAGATACTGGATCCTATCATCAGAAGAATCCCTATTTTGTTCTGTTTCAAAGACTGAATCATAATTTATCCTTTTCTACCTATCTCCCAAAATAGGTATTTCAATAATTTCTTACCGGTGGCAAAGGCCTTAAAATGGGTCTCGCCTGCAATTCTGGGACCCTCTGTGGTAGGGAACTCAATGCGCTTGAGTTTTAACTTATAGCTACGACAGACCATCTCAATATCCACGGAAGGACTCATATCGGAAATATCGCACTTCTTGAACGCTTCTACTGTCATGCCACGGAAACCGTGCAGGGTATCCCAAACGGTGTTACCCTCTCTCTTGAACAGAATCTTCGCTGCCAGTCCCAGTCCCAACACGAACCATTTACGAGGTTTTAAAAGCTTGTTATCTTCTTCGTTGTGGCTCTCCTTCATCATACGGCTGCCCACTACGAACTCGTAGCCCTGTTCGTATAACTCTCTGAACTTGTAAGTATCTTCCACGGGAATCGATCCCTTTGGGTGGAAGAACACAAACGCGTCACACTTACAGAAGTTGGCGCCATCCTTGCAGGCCTGATTCAAGCCCTTAGCTGTCTGGCGATATACCTCAATGCCCTGCTCCTGTAAATACTCCACTGTTCCGTCGGTACTTCCGCCATCTATACAGTAGACCTGGTCGAACTTGCTTCTGTCGATTAACGGCACATCATGCTTACATCCTTCCAGTTCATTCCATGTAATCAAACACAATCCAATCGTCATTTCTAAGCACTCCGTCTTTCAAAGTATACACTTTCACTATATTACCACAAACCAGGGAATTAGTAAAGGTATCCAAACGGAACGTTTCAGTCATGTAACAGTGGGCATTATACTCATTTTTCCGGTACAAAACTGTCAAAAATGAAGATATCAAAATGCTTCTTCGCCGCCTCCAGCTGCTCTTTACTCTTGATAGTCCAAGCTGCCGCCGTATTGCGGTAAAGTCCTCTGCACAGCCTGCGGGAAAGCATTTGGGGATATTTATGATTATATGCCACAAAGTCCGGCTTCCCCAGCCAGTTAAACAATAGGTTTTGCAGCAGGAAATAAAGGGCTCCCGTATACTCACCCTCTTTCAAAAAAGCATCCGAAAGCTGTCCTCTGACAATATTCCTCCGGTGTCTGCGATACCAAAATACCCCCAGCGGATTGAAGGATTCAATGCAGTACATTCCCTTGTACTCGGAGAGCAACCTGTCCCCCGCAGAACAGACGGAAGTGTCCGTAGCTTCAATTTTCAATTCTACAATCAAAGGCACCTTTCCATCCACGCATTTCAGCACATCCTCAAATTTCGGAATAGTCTGGTCGGAATCGCAGAGTTTAAACTGCTGTAGCTCCTCGTAGGTATAATCGCAGACTTTCCCCTCCGCTCCGCAGATTCGTTTCAGGGTGAAATCGTGAAATACCACAGGAATCATATCCTTTGTCATCTGAATATCCAGCTCAATGCCATAACCTGCATCCACTGCTTTCCGAAAAGCCCTCAGCGAATTTTCCGGTGCATCCGTAGCATTGTCATGCAGCCCCCTGTGGGCATACAGCCACTCTTTGAAGGGAGCCGTGTCCGGTTTTCCCGTCATTCTGGGCATAATCGACAATAAATAAAGCACCACAAGCACGATTATACATATCAGCAATATCATTACTATTTTCATCTTCCGTTACATCCTTTCCACAAGTCTCTCAAAGACCTCATCTACTCTAGTCCTTTTTCCGATCATTTGCAAGAGTTCCCCCGGGAAATTCAGAAAACTTTAGAATTTCTTGGAAATCTCTTAATCTTCCACATCAAAATTCTCCAGAATATTCTTCTTTTTCATAGGTTTTACATCCCCGTGGCGCACCTGGGTCATGGTCAGGAAAGCCGCCAACGCAAAAACAAGGGCATAGGGAAACAACGTCCTGTAAGAAACATTTTCCAAAAGAAATCCTGAAAGTATAGGTGTAAAAATCTGAGCTGCCATGGAGAAGGTATAGTAAGTTCCGGTAAACTTCCCGATGTCACTGCCCTGACTCATGGCTACAATCATGGGATAAGAATTTACGTTGATTGCTGCCCAGCCTACACCAATCAGTGCAAAGGCAATGTTCACCAGCGGATGATACGTTCCCACAAAAACAGCTGCAAGATAACAGACTGCCATTATCAGTACACCGCCCATAATCGTTTTCTTTCTGCCGTATTTCGCAGAAATACTTCCGATAGGGATATAGCTGATAATTGCAGCCACGGTGGCCACCATGAGACAATCTGCGAAACTACCGCCTTCCATCTTCCAGACAACTTGTGTATATCTTGAAAATGCCGTTGTCACCGCATTGTAGGCGGTAAACCAGAAAAAGATGGATACCAGCAGGAATATCATGCTGCGCTTTACCTCCCGGGGTAAAGCCGTCTTCTGCCCCGGGGTGTCCCCGTTGTTTGCCTGTGCGTTTTGTATTTCCCCGGTGCTTTCCATCTGTATTGAATTTTCAACTGCTGAATCTGCAATCTCTTCTGCCTCTCCGCTCTCGACCTCAGCGGCTTCGATTTCTTTCCTCAGTTTGTTTTCCCTGATGGTAATCAGCAGAACACCAACCGCCACTGCCATCAGAGCAGCGATACTGACAAAAAGCGGTGCATAGTCCGGTCTGTCATCCTTGCCCACCAGCAGCTTAATCATCATCAGCGCATATACACCGCCCACGGCACCCATGAGGTTAATCACCGCATTTGCACGGCTGCGCAGGTGGTTGGGTGTCAAATCCGGCATCAGTGCCACCGCCGGAGAGCGGTACAGTCCCATGGACAACAGGGTAGCAAATAAAGCTGCCACAAACAATCCAAGACTTTGTCTCCCATCTGCAAAAGGCAGGAGCATCATGAAAATTACCGCAAGCACGGTTCCGCCCAAAATAAAAGGTGTCCGTTTTCCCAAAGGTGTATCCACCTTATCAGACAGAGAACCGAACACAGGCAAAAGCACCAGCGCCAGCACATTGTCCATAGCCATCAGAATTCCCGTCACCGTCTCCCCAAGACCGAAAGTATTCTGCAGCATCAACGGAATAATATTGTCGTACATCTGCCAGAAGGCACAGATACTTAAAAATGCCAGTCCGATAAAAAAGGTTCTTTTGTAATTGAGTTTTGATTGCATATGTAATCCTCCCACACATTATTTTATGGTAACCGAATCAGAGCCGGTTCTATCCTTTTCCGGTAAACTGTTCCGGTTGCTTTTTGATATATTCTTCATGGCTCCGAATAATTACATCTTATCAAATGTAATCTCTATCTGCAATCAATACCATGTAAAATCTTTTTTGCTTGCATTTTCCCTGTTTTCCTGTAAAATAAGAAACAGTGGGCTTATTTGCCCGGAATTGCCAAAAACAAGTTGTATTTATTAAGGAAAGGTTTAGCGAAATGATCAGTGCAAACAACGTAACGTTACGAATCGGAAAAAAGGCTTTGTTCGAGGATGTCAACATTAAGTTTACCGAAGGAAACTGCTACGGTCTTATCGGTGCCAACGGCGCCGGGAAGTCCACCTTCTTAAAGATTTTGTCCGGCAAACTGGAGACCACCAAGGGAGATGTGACCATCACCCCCGGTCAGCGTCTCTCCGTGCTGGAGCAGGATCACTTTAAATATGATGATTACGTGGTAATGGACACCGTCATTATGGGCAACGAGCGCCTGTACCAGATTATGAAGGAAAAGGATGCCATCTACGCCAAGGAGGATTTCTCCGATGAAGACGGTATCCGCGCCAGCGAACTGGAGGCTGAATTTGCCGAGATGGACGGCTGGGAGGCAGAATCCAACGCCGCCATGCTGTTAAACGGTCTCGGCATCGGTCCCGAGTACCACTACTCTACCATGAGAGATTTGGACGGCAATCTGAAGGTGAAGGTTCTGCTGGCAAAAGCATTGTTCGGCAACCCTGACATCCTGCTTCTTGATGAGCCTACCAACCATCTGGACCTGGATGCCATTGCATGGCTGGAGGACTTCCTGATTGACTTTGAAAATACCGTCATCGTCGTTTCCCACGACCGTTACTTCCTGAACAAAGTATGTACCCAAATTGCGGATATCGACTATGGCAAGATTCAGCTGTACGCCGGCAACTATGATTTCTGGTTTGAGTCCAGTCAGCTGTTGATTAAGCAGATGAAGGAAGCCAATAAAAAGAAGGAAGAAAAGATTAAGGAGCTGCAGGAGTTCATCTCCCGTTTCTCCGCAAATGC
>JAEDMI010000159.1 GCA_016303085.1 Acetatifactor sp. | reverse complement strand
GCATCTGCCTTACAAGCAGAGGGTCATAGGTTCGAGCCCTATAGGCCCCATTTTAATGCCCGTGAATGGCTAGTCAAATTTCGGTTTGACTGGTTTTTTTTGTGTGTGAGGGGATTGTTATGAATGATTTGACAACCGGATCGATCTATAGAAAGTTATTACTATTTGCTTTTCCCATTTTTCTGGGACAAATATTTCAACAGCTATACAATACGATTGATTCACTTATTGTAGGAAGATATCTTGGCGACCAGGCGCTTGCGGCAGTCAGTTCCTCCGGAAGTATGATATTTTTGATGGTTGGATTGTTTCAAGGTGTTGCACTTGGAGCAGGCGTTATTATTTCGAAGGAATACGGAGCCAAAAATATCACGGCAATGAGACTTGCAATTCATACAGATGTAGCTTTCGGGCTTGTGGCAGGAATTGTGCTTACGATTCTCGGCGTGACGTTTACACCGTTTATCCTGCGGTGGATCCATACCCCGGCTGAAGTGCTTCCGGAATCAACTGTCTACTTCAGAGTGTATTTCTGCGGTGCTGTTTTTTCTATCATGTATAATATTTTCGTGGGTATACTGCAAGCGGTGGGAGACAGCAGACATCCGCTATATTATTTGATTTTTTCATCTGTATTAAACGTGGTACTGGATTTATTCTTTGTAGGAGTACTTCGATGGGGAGTTGGTTCGGCAGCACTCGCAACTGTCATTGCCCAAGTTGTAAGCGCTCTGCTTTGTCTCCGCAGATTATTACATGCGGAAGAACAATATCGATTGATACTCCGGGAAATTAGGTTCCACAGAGGGAGCTTTTTCTCTATTATTCGTTTTGGCCTGCCTTCCGGTATACAGAATTCGGTGATTGGATTCGCCAACATTGTTGTACAGGCAAATATCAATGGATTTGGGCAATATGCTATGGCAGGGTGCGGTGCATACTTTAAGTTGGAGGGGTTTGCCTTTTTGCCAGTTACCTGCTTTGCACAGGGGCTATCAACCTTTGTCGGTCAGAATTTAGGTGCGAAACAATATTCGCGAGTAAAAAAGGGAGTACGGTTTGGTGTATTCTGCTCCATGTCATTGACAGAACTGATCGGCATCGTCTTTTGGCTCTTTGCTCCTGCATTGATTGCCATGTTCAGCAGCAATCCTCAAGTGGTCGAATTTGGTGTGAGACAGGCAAGAATTGAAACACTTTTTTATTGTATGCTGGCGTTGGCACACTGTATCGCAGGTATTTTGAGAGGATCCGGCAAAGCTATCGTTCCTATGGCGATCATGTTAAGCTTTTGGTGTGTTATCCGTGTGACATATATCACGATCATGCTTTCTTATGTCCACAGGATTGAAGTGGTATTCAGCGCATATCCTTTGACATGGTGTACCAGTTGTGTTGTCTTTGTGATATACTATCTGAAAGCTGATTGGATGCATTACTTCGAAAAAATTGAGAAAAAATATTAATTATAAAAATGTGAGCGTAATTGACCAATATTCACAAAATTTTGGAGATATTTGGGTTTGCGTTCTTTGTTGCTTTCAGTTACTATAATAAATAGCTGTATGAAAAGTGAGGGAAACAAATGAAAGAAATTAATCAGAAATTGTTGACAGGCGAACGAGCACTGTATGGGGAGCAGGATGCGAAGATTTCCTATTGTACTTTCGCAGATGGTGAGTCTCCCTTGAAGGAATGTTCTAATCTGATAGTTGATAACTGTCTGTTCCGATGGAAGTATCCCTTCTGGTACTGCAAAAATATTACAGTACAGAATTCCTCCTTGTTTGATATGGCAAGGGCGGGTATTTGGTATGTCGAGGACTTGATCGTGAAGAATACCGTGATAGAGGCACCAAAGAATTTCCGTAGAGTAAAGCGCGCATTGCTCCAGGACGTGACCTTTTCCAATGCAGCCGAAACACTCTGGAGCTGTGACGAGGTAGAATTAAAGAATGTAACGGCCAAGGGTGACTATTTTGCCATGAACAGCAGCAATATTACAGCAGAGAACTTTACCCTTGTCGGAAACTATAGCTTTGACGGAGGAAGAAATATTACGGTTCGCAATTCCAGGCTTCTCTCCAAGGATGCCTTCTGGAACTGTGAAAATGTTACGGTGTACGATTCCTTTATTTCCGGTGAGTATCTTGGATGGAATTCTAAGAATATTACGTTTGTGAATTGTACCATCGAGAGTTTGCAGGGAATGTGCTACATTGATAACCTGACCATGAAAAATTGCAGACTGATCAATACAACTCTCGCATTTGAACGATCAGAATGTGATGTGGAAATTATTGGAATGGTGGATAGTGTATTCAACCCGAAGCAGGGTTTGATCAAGGCAGAACGCATTGGTGAATTGATCATGGATGGAAGAAGGGTAAAGATAGATCAGACGAAGATCATCGCAGATGAGATCGAGACTACCTTTGACAGACCGGAGTGGGAGCGTAAGTAATTTTTTGAGGAGATAGGTCTATGTATGATTTTGATAAACTAACGAATCGATTCGGAACCGGATCTTTGAAATGGGACGTCAATGAGGGCCAACTGCCTATGTGGGTAGCGGATATGGATTTTGAGACTGCCCCCGAGATCATACAGGCTCTGCAGAAAAGGATCGAGCACGGTGTATTTGGTTATCAGAATGTGACGGATGACTGGTATCAGGCATATCAGAGCTGGTGGAACAGAAGACATCAGTTCAAGATAGAAAAGGATTGGCTGATCTTCTGCACAGGGGTGGTGCCGGCTATCTCCAGTATTGTCAGAAAAGTAACGACGGTTGGAGAGAATGTTCTGGTACAGACTCCGGTCTACAATATTTTCTTCAACTCGATCAGAAATAATGGGAGAAATATTTTGGAGAGCCCTTTGGTATATGAACAGGGGGAATATCACATTGATTTTAAGGATTTAGAGGAGAAGCTGTCCAATCCCCAGACTTCGCTTTTTATTCTGTGCAATCCCCATAATCCCATAGGAAAGATTTGGGACCGAGAGACATTGGAAAAGATTGGAGAATTGTGTGACAGGTATCATGTGATCGTTGTTTCGGACGAGATTCATTGCGATCTGACAGATCCGGGATACGAGTATGTTCCTTTCGCCTCTGTTTCCGACCAGTGCAGAGAGAATAGTATAACGTGTATCGCACCTACGAAAACTTTTGGGATTCCCGGAATACAGACGGCGGCGGTTGTTGTTCCCAATCCTGTGCTCCGACATCGAGTGAATCGTGGACTGAATACGGATGAGGTTGCGGAACCGAACAATTTTGCGGTAGCGGCTGCTGTGGCTGCCTTTCAGCATGGAGATCAGTGGTTGACGGAGCTGAGAGAGTATCTCAGTCAAAATAAGCAGTATGTCAGAGACTATATCGGAGCGTACATACCTGAAATAAAGGTTGTTCCCTCCAATGCAACTTATCTTCTCTGGCTGGATTGCAGTGAACTGACTGACGATGCATGCGAACTTCAACGATTTATCGAAAAGCATAGCGGACTTGTTTTGACGGAAGGAGAGGAGTACGGTACGCCCGGCAGAAGATTCCTGCGCCTGAACCCAGCGTGTCCCAGGAGTCGTGTACAGGATGGAATGGAACGATTGAAGAACAGTGTTACTGCCTATAAAAATCTGAAATAAACAATAATTCTGCGAAGAAAGAAAAGCAGACCTTGTGAACCGATAGTTCATAAGGTCTGTTTTTTGACATTTTCCATTACTTCAAGAAGCCGTTGATGATCTGAGCCTCCGCTTCCTCTTCGCTTAAGCCTAAGGTCATCAGCTTGATGATCTGCTCGCCGGCAATCTTTCCGATGGCTGCTTCATGAATCAGTTCTGCGTCCAGGCAGTTGGCAGTGATTTCCGGAATGGCACTGATGCGAGCCTGGTCCATAATGATTCCGTCACACTCCGAGTGCCCTGCGCACTGGTTATTTCCGTTGATTTTGGACAGGAATAACTGGGAAGACTGATCTCTGGCAACAGAGCGGGAGATGATGTTCGCGCTGGAACCCAAACCATCCAAATCTACTTGGAAACTTGTTTCTGCTGTCTGGGTACCATGGGTCATTAATTTCTCCGTTACGATCAGTTTTGCCCCATCTGCAAGATGAGCAGTAGTGGATCGCTTTGTGGAGTCTACACCTTTGATCTGGACAGTTTCCATCTCCATGAAACTGTTTTCGCCCAATTCAACCACGGTCTCAGGATTCATGATTCGCTCCCCTTTGCCGTCGCCGCTTCCGTAATGCTTTTCCACATACTTTACATGGGAATTTTTCCCGATAAAAAAGGAATGGATACCATCATGCTTGCTGTCCAGATCCCCACTGTTGTGAATGCCGCAGCCGGCAATAATGGTTACGTCACAGTCATCTCCCACATAGAAGTCATTGTATACCATCTCGGTCAGACCACTCTGACTGAGGACAACGGGGATGTGGACACTTTCTTTTTTCGTGCCTGGTTTGATGATAATATCAATCCCCTGCTTGTCGGTTTTCGTCACAATGTCGATATGTGCCGTGGTGGAACGGGAAACACTCGATCCATTGGCTCTGATATTGTAAGCTCCTTCAGGCATCTCGTGAAGACCGGCGATCTGTTCCAACAGATTTTTTTGTATTTCATCCATAAATATCATTTACCTTTCTGAAAATCTATTCTATGATTACTGATAGAACTTGCAGCCTTCTGTGCCCTTTAACAGTTCAGGCATAATCTCTTCACGCTTGCCTCTCGCAGCGATCTGTCCACCGGACAACACGACGATTTCATCCGCAATGTTGAGAATTCTCTCCTGATGAGAGATGATGATCAGTGAGTTTGTACTGGAGGAATGCATTTCCTCAAAGACCTTGATCAGGTTGTTGAAGCTCCATAGGTCAATTCCTGCTTCCGGTTCGTCAAAGACGGAAAGCGGAGTATTCCGGGCAATGATGGATGCGATCTCGATTCTCTTCAATTCTCCGCCGGAGAGACTGGCATCGATGTCACGATTGATGTAGTCACGGGCACAGAGGCCTACTTTGGAGAGATAGTCGCATACATTGGGCAGTTTGACATTGTTGCCTGCTGCCAGCGTAATCAAATCCTTTACCTTAATGCCCTTGAAGCGAACCGGCTGCTGGAAAGCAAAGCTGATGCCCTGCTTGGCTCTATCGGAGATACTCATATCGGTGATATCTACACCATTGAAAAGAATCTTGCCGCTTGTGGGCTTTTCGATTCCCATGATCAGCTTTGCCAAGGTTGACTTACCGCCTCCGTTTGGACCGGTGATCGCAATAAAGGTGTGGTCCTTAAAGGTGAGGGAGAGGTCTCTGATGATTTCCTTCTGTTCTCCGGATGTCTCAGGCACCTGAAAACTAATATTCTGTAATTCTAGCATAGGTTGTCCTTTCTTGTCGGGTTATCTGGTTGTAAGTGTTCCCCTCAAAAGAAGAATAGATACCTTGAGGGAAGCCGGTTTCAGAAACCACGTCTGGGTTTATTATAGCATAAGCGGTAAAGAAAAAATATATCTTTTTTTCGTGTATGTGGAAAAGTGCATGTTACCAGGTGGAAAATGTGAGAAAGATGAAAAAAAGTGCTTGACTTTTTTGCGATTAGCGTATATCATATGTGATGTTGCAGGTGATAATGCAACGATAGATGTGTGTTTAGCTCAGCTGGATAGAGCGTTTGGCTACGGACCAAAAGGTCGGGG
>JAEDMI010000158.1 GCA_016303085.1 Acetatifactor sp. | reverse complement strand
CCTCTATCCCAACGATGACAGCTATCAGGGCAAGGAACTGCGCCTGAAGCAGCAATATTTCTTCATCTCCGCATCCGTACAGGAGGCTGTGGCGAAATTCATGAGAAAGCACAATGACATTCACCGTTTCCCTGAGAAGGTGACCTTTCAGCTCAACGACACGCATCCTACCGTGGCGGTGCCGGAGCTGATGCGTATTTTATTGGATGACTATAATCTGGGCTGGGATGAAGCCTGGGATATCACCACACGCACCTGCGCTTACACCAACCATACTATTATGGCGGAAGCGCTGGAGAAGTGGCCTATCGATCTGTTCCAGAGACTGCTTCCCAGAATCTATCAGATTGTGGAGGAAATCAATCGCCGTTTTGTGCAGCAGATTGAGGAAAAATATGCAGGCACTTACGGTGTGGATGTTCAGGAGAAGATTCGCAAGATGGCAATCCTGTACAACGGGCAGGTGAAGATGGCGCACATGGCCATTGTTGCCGGATACTCTGTCAACGGTGTGGCAAGGCTTCATACCGAGATTTTGAAGCATCAGGAACTGAAGGATTTTTATGAGATGTTCCCCGAACGCTTCAACAACAAGACCAACGGTATTACCCAGAGGCGTTTCCTGCTCCATGGCAATCCTCTGTTGGCAGACTGGGTTACCTCCAAGGCAGGTAACGGATGGATTACCGATTTGCCGCAGATTGCCAAGCTGAAGGACTTTGCGGATGATAAGAAAGCCCGCAAGGAGTTCATGGAAATTAAATACAAGAACAAGCTGCGTCTTGCAAGCTATATTCAGGAGCATAATGGCGTAACCGTAGACCCCAACTCTATCTTTGATGTGCAGGTAAAGCGTCTCCATGAGTACAAGAGACAGTTGCTGAACATTTTGCATGTGATGTATCTGTACAATGAACTGAAGACGAAGCCGGATATGGAATTCTATCCAAGAACCTTCATCTTCGGAGCCAAAGCTGCGGCGGGCTACCGCAATGCGAAGCTGACCATTAAGCTGATTAACTCCGTGGCGGATGTAGTGAATAACGATACCTCAATCGGCGGAAAGATTAAGGTGGTATTTATTGAGAACTACAACGTGTCCAACGCGGAAATCATCTTTGCGGCAGCAGACGTGTCCGAACAGATTTCCACTGCCAGCAAGGAGGCTTCCGGTACCGGCAACATGAAGTTTATGCTGAACGGGGCTCTGACACTGGGAACTATGGACGGGGCAAATGTGGAGATTGTGGAAGAGGTGGGTGCGGAGAATGCCTTTATCTTCGGACTGTCTTCGGATGATGTTATTAACTTCGAGAATAACGGCGGCTACAATCCCATGGATATCTACAACAGCGATGCCGGTATACGGAAGGTGGTAGACCAGCTGGTTGACGGAACTTATTCTTCCGACAGGGAACTGTTCCGTCCCCTGTATAATTCTCTGTTGAATACCTTAAGCACCTCCAGGGCAGACACCTACTTTATCCTGAAGGATTTCAGGTCCTATGCGGAAGCACAGAAAAAGGTAGAGGCAGCATACAGAGACAGGGAAGGTTGGGCGAGAAGCGCTATCTTAAACGTAGCATGCTCCGGCAAGTTTACCTCTGACAGAACCATTCAGCAGTATGTGGATGAAATCTGGCATCTGGATAAGGTGATACTGTAAAGCCGGAGAAAAACTAGTAGAAATAGTATGTGTTAAAAAGCACGAAGGAGAGATATCCTTCGTGCTTTTGTCTATTCTATATTTCCCAAAAAGTATTTTGCTTTTCCCGAAGCCTTGGCGGTATACAATGCCTTGTCTACCGACCTGTACAGAACATCAAAGCCGTAATTTCCGGAAGGAACAGAGATGATGCCAACGGAACAACTCTGCTCCAGATGATAGCCCTTTAAGAGGGCAGTAACTGAACCAATGATTGCCTGTGCCGTCTCTTCCGGGGAGCGGGAAAGACGGCGCTTTTCCGTGAAAATCAAAAATTCATCTCCTCCGATGCGACCGATTGCCGCATCTTTTCCGAAAGCGTTTCTTAAAATCTGAGCCACCAGTGTGAGAATATCATCTCCAACCGGATGTCCCAAATAATCATTGATATATTTAAAATTATCCAAATCCACCATGAAGAGCAAGTGAATCCCGGGAACGGATTGAAGCTGATACAGAATAACGCTTTCTGTGTGCCTACGGTTGAGAAGTCCCGTCAGGGAATCCTGCCTTCGTTCTTCCTCACAGACCGGGTCAAAAGGTACGGATAAATGCATGCTGTTGATGAGGGGAAGACCGGATACACTTAGGCTGCAGATGCAGGAACAACGCAGTGTGGCGGAAAAGCCGTAGATGACGCAGCTGTAGGAGTTCAGTCTCTGGGCAAAGTAATACAGACTGTCTTCACGGGTGTTCAGAGCATGATAGGAGTAAATCCCGCTGCCTGTAACCAACGCGGACCATCCCTGAACCGTATTGGTATTGCATTCATCGATAAAGACAAAATTTTCTGCTAACAGATGTACCGTGTTTTGCAGTTTTTCCCTGTCATTTAACAGATAGGCATTCAACAGAGTCCGTACAACCGTCAGACATTGCTGCTCAAAGGCTGATTCGTTCATTTGCGGTTCCTCCCTGTCAGTAAGCATAGCATATGCAAAATATAGAGTTTATAACTCTAAAAGTCAAGGTAATACTACTGTGTGAATTATACTTAATTACACAGAGATTCGGTATTTTGAGGGACAGTCAAATGAAATATAATGAGAGAATTCGCAACCTGCGGGAAACACATTTTTACACACAGCAGCGGATAGCAGATTTACTCAATGTGGGGCAGCGAACCTATTGCGATTATGAGAGCGGAAAGACACGCATTCCGGTGGACAGTCTGATTACACTGGCTAAATTTTATGATGTGAGCATGGATTATATTTCGGGAGTGGCAGACAAGGTAACACCGTTTCCGAAGCGATGACGGGTGAAAGCAGAAAACTGCTGTCACCCGTTTTGTGTAAAAACAGTTGATGCAGGTTTGGGTGATTTGGGTGGTTTGTGTAAAAATAGTTGACAGATGAAAAACATTGTGATTGAATAGTATTTATCGGCGGCTTAGTCACCCACCGAAAATAAAAAAGAAAGAGAGGTAACGAAAATGACTTTATCAGTTTTTGCCAAGAATGAATTTTATAATTTGAAGAGTTATGACAGTGTTACCTCGGTTTCGCTTACATAGTTATTTTGCATAAGTGCAATCTGACATTATAGGCAGTGTTTTGACCCGGGCAGTAAATGTCCGGGTCTTTTTGTGCGAGCAGCGAGGAAAGCTGTGCGGGCGCTTGCGCACGGCACAGTTTGACGAGCGCCGCAGCAGCGAAAAGCGAAGCTTTGAGCCGGAGAGAGCAGCGAGGAAAGCTGTGCGGGCGCTTGCGCACGGCACAGTTTGACGAGCGCCGCAGCAGCGAAAAGCGAAGCTGGGATGAGCACGCGAAATCGGGGAAAGAAAGACAGGAGGGGATGTTTTGAAAAAGTTAAAGAACTACGTTCTTCCGTTTTGGAAGAGTTATTTATTTGCCATAGTTAGCCTGATTCTGGCAATTCTGCTGGAGATGCTGACGCCGCAGATTACAAAGATTATTGTGAACGAGTCTTTTGTGGGCGGCGATTTTTCCAGATTCGGAATACTGTTGGCGATATTGGTTGTGCTTGGCGTCGGCAGAAGTGTATTCGGATATTGCAAGGAGTTTACCTTTGACAGGAACAGCCAGACTATCGGAACACAGATGAGAAAGGATTTGTTTGCGCATATCCAGACACTTTCCATGGACTATTTTGACAATACGAATACCGGTGAACTGATGGCCCGGGTGAAGGATGATGTGGATAAGGTGAAGGATGCCTTCGGCATGACGGGAATGTTAATCGTTCAGATTACGCTCTATATCATCTCCGTATTGTATTGCATGTTTGCTTTGAGCCCGTTGCTGGGACTTCTGCCTCTTGCCGTGATGATTTTCGGCGGGGCAATGAGCTTTGTGCTGGAGAAAAAGTTTGACAAGGTATATACGGATCTCAGCGAGGAGAATGCGGCGCTTACCACCGTGGCGGAAGAAAACCTTGCCGGGGTGAGAACGGTAAAGGCCTTCGCCAGAGAGAAGTTCGAGATATCCAAGTTTGCAAAGCGCAACAGGCACTATTATGAGTTAAATATGGAGCAGACCAGACTCATGACCAGGTATTATCCCATATACCAGTTTATCGGAGCCATCCTTCCCGTTGTATGCGCAATTCTGGGAGGCCTTTTGGTAATCCGCAATAAAATGGATCTGGGCTCTCTGGTTGCATTTGTGGAGTACTCCAGAGACTGTACCTGGCCCCTGGATATGTTTGCTGAACTGGCGAATGAGCTTTCGTCCTCCTTCGCGTCCTACAAAAAGGTGAAGGCGATTGCGGATGAAAAGCCGAAAATGCAGGAGAGTGAAAATCCGGTGCATCTGGATGAAATACAGGGCAACTTGAAGTTTGAAAATGTAGCACTTAAGCTGGATGGAAATACCATTCTGGAAAATATTGATTTCGAGCTTCCCAGAGGCAAGACTTTGGGTATCATGGGAGCAACCGGCTCCGGGAAAAGCTCTGTCATCAATCTGCTGCAGCGGTTTTATGACCCGTCCGAAGGACATATATCCATTGACAACGTAGATATCCGCAAGATGGAACTTGCACAGGTGCGCAGCACCAGCTCGGTGGTTATGCAGGATGTGTTCCTGTTTTCCGATACCATCGAGGAGAACATTAAGATGGGCAAGCGTGCCACCATGGAGCTTCCTGAGGTAAAGAGAGCAGCCAAAATGGCACAGGCCAAGGATTTCATCGAGAAGATGGAGGAGCAGTACAACACGGTTATCGGAGAAAAGGGAGTAGGTCTTTCCGGCGGTCAGAAACAGAGAATCAGTATCGCCAGGGCGATTGCAAAGAAGAGTCCCATACTTGTGTTGGATGACTCTACCTCGGCTCTGGATATGGAGACTGAGCGGGAAATACAAATGATGTTAAAAACAATAACAGATTCATCCAAGATAATTATTGCACATCGAATTTCGGCTGTGCGGAATGCGGATGAAATCATATATCTTGACAAGGGTAGAATTGCCGAGAGAGGTACCCACGAGGAGCTGTTGGCTCAAAGGGGACTCTACTATGCGACATACATGGCACAGTACCCTGAGCAGAAGAAAGAGGTGATTTAGTTGGCAGTTAATTCATTTCGTGAGGATGAACAGCTGCAGGCAACGGATGCGAAGAAAATTGCAACCAGACTGTTGAGATACCTGGGAGGTTACAAAAAAGAGGTCATTGTGGTTTTGATTGCCATGGCCGTAACCGTAGGTATCAGCCTGTTCAATCCCATATTGATAGAAAATGCTATCGATAAATATGTAGCCCGGCTGGACTTTCAGGGACTGATTCGTCTTGCGGTCTTTGCCGTGGCACTCAATTTGGTATATGTCCTGATGGTGAAGGTACATATGTATGTGATGTCTCACATATCAAACAGAATCATCCTGTCTATCCGTGAGGAAGTTTATGAACATATCCAAGAACTTTCCTTCACCTTTTTTGACAGCAGACCTACCGGAAAAATACTGGCGAGAATCATCGGCGATGTAAACTCTCTGAAGGATGTGCTGTCAAAGGCCGTTACCAACATTATTCCCAATACCCTTACCATTATCGGCGTGTTGGTGATTATGTTTGTAAAAGACTGGCGTTTAGCCCTGGCATCTCTCTGCACC
>JAEDMI010000157.1 GCA_016303085.1 Acetatifactor sp. | reverse complement strand
TCTGATTATCTCTTGGAGAACTGAGGAGCGCGGCGGGCGGCCTTCAAGCCGTACTGGAGGTCAGGCAAGATGCTGTTTTCCCTTGATATATCAGCACTTTTTAGGCTTCGGGCCGGAATTTGTCCTACCCATTAACACAAAAAATAGGTGCCTTTTTCAAACTGCAGCCGCCTGATGAAACGCGGCATTTACCACGCCGCAAAGTTCTTCGGGCTTATTATACTTGATCTTGGCGTAAATGTCCATAGTTGTCTTGCTGTTTTCGTGTCCGGCCAGATACTGAACCGTCTTTGGATCGACCCCGGCGTACAGAAGATTAGTGATATAGGTGTGGCGCAGTTGATGTGGCGTCACATCAAAATCTATATTGTAAACAATGTTCGGGTTGTTCTTCTGATGACCTCCCAAAGTTGGGTTGACCGTGCATCTGATTCTCTGCCCATTTACATATTTGTAATATACTCTTTCTTTCGCCGTCCGGACGGCAACATATTTCCAAACTCTCTGAAACTGTGAATCTGAAAGCGGTTCTCCTTTGCTGTCCGCGATTACAAAATCAGATTTAGAAGCTGCCTTGGCTTCCCGTAAGCAATCGCCCAGGCATTTCGGAATGGGAACATCACGTCTTGCAGCCTTGGTCTTTAGAACCGTAGAGATTTCCGGCTTACTATGATATGCACGCCATGCCCTCTGCACGGAGATATAAGGAGTAGGCACATCCAGGAACACACAGTCCCATTGAAGCGCCAATATTTCCTCCCTGCGCAGACCGGCATACAAGCCAATCATAATGAACACATACGGAGGAAGCCCTTTGACGGTATCCAAGAGCACGCTTACCTGTTCATCTGTCAGCGCATCTTTCTTCTTAGTGGTCTTTCCGCCTTTTGCTGAAATCCCCACAGAGGGGTTATAATCAAGTAATTGGCTGCGCTCTGCCGAATAGAAGATACACTTAAAGAGCATATTTACCTTGTTATACAGCCCCTCCGACATTTTCGATACAGGAATAAGTGCAAGCCGAATATCATCGGCAGTCACATCAGACATATACATATCGCCCAGCGGCTTGACTATGTAGGTGTTCATCGTATAAGTGTAGCCTCTCAAAGTAGCTGCAGAGATCGTTGCGGACTTCATATACAGCCATTTCTCACAATACTCTGCAACAGTCGGATTTTGTCTGCGGAAGATAATATCCTCCACCTGCCGGCGTGCCTCCAATTCCTTTTCGTATAATTCCTCGCGGGTAGTGGCATATAAGGCAACCTGCTTGCCGTCAGCATCCATAATCCTTGTTCTGTAATACTGAATGCCGCTTCTTGTAACCGTTCCGTACTGAGGAATGCTTGGTTTTTTCTTAGCCATAGTAAATCATCCTTTCAAAATCATGTTGTATTTGCATTGCCACCCTCTTTTTATCAGAAATCAAGAACCCCATCAAAGGTGCGATGTATGTAAAACGCAAAGAGCGAGGAAACAAATCCTCGCTCTTTGCCATGCTTCCCATATTCTGCTGTTATACGGTGCCTGCATCCCATTGGGCAAATGCACCGCCCATAGCTTTGACCATCTCATCCGGTCTGTTGTATTTCACTTTTGCGTAAATGTCCATCGTGACTCTGCTGCTCTCATGCCCAGCCAGGTACTGAACCGTTTTGGGATCTACGGAAGCATGGATCAGGTTTGTGATATAGGTGTGACGCAGTTGGTGCGGCGTTACCTCAAAATCCAGGCTGTAAACCACTTTGCCGTTATGCGCCGCTTTCTCCCCGAGTACCGGTTTCACGGTATGCTTTACACGCACTCCATCTTCGTATCTGTAATATGCCCGTTCCTTGGTTGTCCTGGTGACAATATACTGCCAAAGCCTCTTAAACTGCGTGTAGGACAGGGGATCGCCGTCTCGGTTTGCGACCACATATTCCGAAGTAGAATTTGCTTTTGCTTCCCGCAAATACTCTGCCAGACAGTCCGGCAGGGGAACATTTCTCTCTGCGGCCTTTGTCTTTAGCTCTGTAAGAATAACAGGTCTGTTATGCTCCGTGTGCCATGCTCTTCTAACGGTCAGATACGGTGCATCCGTGTCCAGATATACAGAATCCCATTGTAAAGCAAGGATTTCTTCCCGCCTTAGTCCGGCGTACAGGCCAAGCATGACAAACACATAGGGCGGCAATCCCTTGATGGCGCATAAAAGCTGCTCTACCTGCTTGTCCGTCAAAGCCATTTTGTCCGTTTGAGGGACACCGCCGCCCTTTGCGGTCAAATATAATGTCGGATTTTCATCAATGATTCGGCTTTCTTTTGCTGCCTTGAAAATGGATTTGTAAAGTACAATCACAGATTTATATACCGATGCGGATTTCTTTGAAACCGGGACAAGCGCCACTTGAATATCGTCCAAGGTCACATCCGCCATACACTTATCGCCCAATTCGCTGATGATATGGCGTCGCACCTTAGATGTATAATCTGTCAGAGTGGTTGCCCGCACATGAGCGGACTGCATCATCAACCACTTTTCGCAATACTCTGCAACAGTAGGGGATTTTCGACGGAATGTGGCATTGTCGATCTTTTCCAATGCCTCCAGCTCCTTGTCGTAAAGCTCCTCGCGGGTTTTCCCGTAGAGCGACACACGATTGTTCTCCGCATCCATAATCGTAGTTCTGTAATAGGTATGTCCACCTATTTCAACGGTTCCGTATCTTGGGATACGCTTTCTTTTTGTTGCCAATATCGTCACCTCCAAAAATATTCACAGCACTGTTATCCTTGTTTTATCAGAACGGGTTCATTCCATCAAAGGTGCGATTACACCATCATTTGCTGTTTCGCACATTGCGATAAGTCGTCTTTTTCTCCATCGGTTTTGCTCTGTGCGTACTTTTGGCGATGTATTCCTGAAGGCCGGCATCGGTAAAATAGACACAGCCGTTCGGCACATATTGAATATAGGAAATCAAGCCGCTGTTTCTGGCTTCATCCAGCGTGGCGATGCTGATCCCCAATAGTTTTGCCGCCTCCTTACGAGTAATCAGTTTTTCCATATTCAATTTCACTTCCTTCCTATAATAATGCGCGGGATTTTTCTTGGAAAAATCAGCATCCTATTTCTTTCCCACAAAATAGTCAAACCCTCTGCGCTGATTGCAGTAGGTACAGGTTTCTTTCTCGGTTTTGTATGGATTGACCCGTTTCAAATAATAAGCACCTGTGCAGAAAAAATTTTCAACACAGGTGTGGCAAAGGCAGAGTGTCATCGTTTTGGGCTTCGGGTCGATCAGACCCACGCTGACCGCCAGCGCATGGTTTAGCTCTTTGATTTGCTTCGGAGACAGCCTTCCGATTCTCTGCTCCAATCGGTGCTTGTCAATGGTGCGAATCTGTTCAAGCAAAACCAACGAAGGCGCTTTCAGACCATGCTCAGCCCCGATTTCGTAATGGGTAGGCAATTTCCGCTTGCCTGCTGTTTTGGTTGTTATGGACGCTACAATGACCGTAGGACTATGTTTGTTGCCGACATCGTTTTGTATGATAACAACCGGGCGGCGTCCCTCCTGTTCGGAGCCAACGCCACGACCAAGATCGGCGTAATACATCTCGCCGCGTTGATATGTTCTTTTCATCTTTTTGTGACCTCCCTGAATGATTCAGGCGATATGTACCGCCTATGTAGAGAGATTCCATTTGTCCCCGACACCCCGAATCTCTGTGGGCGTTCATCGAACGGCTGACAGCGTATCAGCTCCACGGGCCTTTCACCCCCGGCAGGATCTCTGCTTTTCGGCTGCCCCCATTGCCTGCGGCGGCTTCGCGCTGAGAACGCTTATCACGCTCGGACTGTGGCTGGACAGGAGTATCATTATCCCTATTGCCTGTCATCGCCATACCGGGAGCTGCCCGGTACTTATAGCCGACTGTTCTCGCTCCGTATCAGACAGGACAGACCTCGAACCGTACAATCAATCAGGTGGCGTTCCTGCTGTCGTTTGCCTGGTACATCATGGCGCAATCGCTAACGTGGCTTATGCTCATCACAAAAGCAATAGGAAGGTATCCGATGAATGGGTATTCGGTTGTCAAGGAACAGCAGAGATCTAAAAAGAAAGACCCCTCACTCTATTTGCCGTTGAGTGAGGGGTCTGATAACCGCTAAAACTTAATTTTCAAGAAAAAGTTTCAGCTTTTTGAGTATTTTATTTTTCTGCTTATGGACAGCCGGCTGGGAGATGCCCAGAGAGAGGGCAACTTCGCGCTCTGTCATTTCCTCAAAGAAAAGAGCCTCTATCAGCTTTCTCTCCTTTTCAGTGAGTGTATCAAGCGCTTTATACAGCCGCTCAATGGAAATCCTGCGTAACACCATGTCCTCGACGCTTTCGTGCCGGTCTGCGAACTGCTCTGAATTATCATCCATGAGCCTGTCCAGAGAGTCCTCCCGGCTGGGAATAATCTGCCTGATCTGTCCGTTCTCATCAATAAGGAACCTTTCTTCCTTTAGGTCACTCTCAAAGTAACGCATTTTCCGATCACCTTTCATGTAGGCATCGTAAACTTCATCCGTTACCTCGATCAATTGACCGCTGACCCATAATCTTTTTTTGTCAGCATCCACGTTATGTACCTCCAATCAATCTGAATTTTTGAAAATTCAGATTGACAGGAGGACCACGGCAATGCAGAATAAATCCGCTGACAGGCAAAAAAATGCGCTCGTTACACACTGCATGGCAGTGCATAAAAAGCGCATTGCAAATCTCTATTTCATTTTTATACTGAAATGTCAGTTCAGCATATATGCCTACTTGTCCAGATGGAGGATGCGGGCTTTTTTGACCGTATACCTTTAGGACATTTTAGGCTTATCAGATAGACTTATAATCGCTGCATGAAATCCGCAGCGAAGCGCAGGAAAAACTCCAGCACAAAAAAATCCCCCCAATCCAAACTCGGAATCAGGGGGCATGATGAATCCGCCCCTCCAAAACCTCGTTTTTTTATTGGCGGGGCTATATGCTTAGTTCATATTATTGCGAACCACCAGGTCACCTATAATTGAATTGTCATGCCATTATAAACATGGCATAAATCCGTAAAATAGTAGGTGGAGGTGAACTGAAAGTGCATAATCAACCTGAAACGCTCGGTAGTATTCTCAAAGCAGCGCGTGAAAAAGCAGGTATCACCATTGAAGCGCTGGCTGAAAAGGCTGGAATCACTGAGCGATACTTATATCGAATTGAAAACGAAGGCAAAAGCCAAGTTTCGATGTCCTCTATAAATTGATCCGTGAATTGTCAATTTCTGCGGATTCGATTTTCTACCCCGAGAAGCCGTCCAAAGATTCCGAGATAGAAAATCTCCTCCGTATGCTTTCAGCTTGCGATGAGCGTTCTCTGGAAGTCGTCAAAGCAACTGTAAAAGCCCTAATTCATACTGCACCCCAAGAGTAGCCGAAAGGCTGCTTTTGGGGTGTTTGTGCTTTTATACATTAAGGATGTCCTTGCGGTAATTAACTCCAAAGTATTCGGCAAGCTCTTTCATTTGGTCATCCCTGATCGTGTTGACCCGGGGTAGATGGGCGGTGAGCATATAAATCTGGGCAGCTTTTTCAACGGTTTCAATCAGGCCAAAGGTCTCATCCATGGTCTTGCCAGCGCCGTAGATGCCGTGCATAGCCCAGATCACCAGACGGAATTCCTTCATCTTTTCCGCCGTGGCTTCTCCAATGGAGTTGGTGCCGCAGAGCATCCAAGGGAGAACTCCTACACCGTCAGGGAACACCACAA
>JAEDMI010000156.1 GCA_016303085.1 Acetatifactor sp. | reverse complement strand
AGTCCTTTCCTTCCTTCACCAGTGCATCGCTTGGAATCGTGACCACATTTTCCCGCGTCTTGTTCTTTACCACAATCACGGCGTAATCCCCCAGCTTTAAGTCCTGCGTGTCCCCCACAGGATAAAAGACGCCGTAAACCGTACCGCCGTTTTCTTCCTTTTTCTTCTCATATTCCTCCGCCGTCTCTATCGGCATATACTCCACTTCATAGCGCTTTCCGCCTACAATGGCATAAATCTCCTCGGCGTTCTGGTATGCGTACTTTGTGAGATACTGGCTGCGAATCTCAAGCCTGGAGGGATCACACACCGCTGCCAGCGGCATCCCGCTGGGCGCCTGGTCTCCCTGACGCAGCAGATCGCCGTAATAGCTGTTTCCTGCGCCTACCCCCGCCACATAGCCGTCCATACCGGAGCTCAGGGTTCCCCTCTTTCTGTCTTCCTTCACCCGCTCCAGACAAAGAAGGGCATACTCCCGATCCAGCTCATACAGTTCCGTTCTCTCCTTCAGAGCCTCATCCAGCTCCAGAATCGTCTGACAGACCTGATGATAACGGCTGTCGAAATCCCTATACCCATAGGGCTTGTTGTACCACTGGTCATATGCAGGATTCCTTGTCTGCTCTCCTGTCAACGCATCCGTCAAAAACTCCTCAGGCTTTTCCTTCTCCAGAGTCTGCAGAACCTTCGCATACCCCTGCTGATCCGCCAGCGCCTTTTCCCGAGATTTCCTGTCCTGCTCCAGAAATTCCTGATAGTCTTCGTCCATCGCGGCGATACTCTTTTCCATGCTCTCAATCTGATCGTCAAAGGCTTTATAATCCGAATGCAGCAGAGCGTCGCCCTTTTTCACCTGTTCGCCGGGAAGCGCCCCATATCGGTCAAAAACAAAGGACCCGTTCAGCTGATATTCCTCTACATAAGGACAGACCTGTGCATAAAAAGTCTGCGCATCATACAGGTTCCTTCTTGCTGCAGTCTCATAGGACTGCGACACACCCACGGGCTCTAAAAGCTCCACATCCTCCGGTTTCCACTGCGCCGCCTCCTGTCTCTGTCCACAGCCTGTTCCGGTCAAAACCACGCAGGCAAGGACAAGGCACAACCGTTTTTTTACGCCTGCCAGGCGCTGTCTTTCTCTCCTCACCGTCATTTTAAGATAACCTTTTCCCCTTCCGCCAGACCACTCAGAATCTCCACCAGACTGTCACCAAACAGCCCCGTCTCCACCCATCTGGCCTCCCGCACGTCGCCCTCGCCCAACACATACACATAATGTTTTTCTCCGGCGTTTTTTATCGCACTGACCGGCAGTGTCAACACATTCTGCCTGCTGTCCTCCACCACTGTGATTGTCCCGGAAGTACCAACCTCCGTAGCCCTTTCCTCCGGTCCATCATAGACCTCGAAAAGCTGGGTATCACCCCACTCATCCATCCTATAGGGCAGAAGCAGATATTGACCGGCACCGTTTCCGAAACTGATGGTCATAGACACCGTCTCCCCCTCGTGAAAATACTGCGCCATCTCCGGCTCTTTTGCTTCAAACAGACTCTCAGAGGTATCCATCACCGTCATAATTGTCTCGCCCAACTGAGAGGTAGATCCTACCGGGAAATCCTTCATATCGTAAATCACGCCATCCATCGCCGCATAAATCCGGCTGTCCCGATAATCCTTCTCCAGCTGTTCCAATTCCTCCCGATCCGCTGCAAGCGCGTCGCTGTAATCCTCCCTCCGGTAACGGCTGTTCTGTTGAAGCGCCTCAATCCGCTTATTCAGCTCCTCCTCGCTTCCCCCGTACCCGTAAAGATAATTAACCCATAACCCTGAAATTTGAATTTCTTCGTTGGCATCCACATATCCCAAAAGCAGTTCGTTCTTAGCAATTCGGTACTCCAAATCCTCGATTCTGCGCTTCAAGTCCTGGCTGGACAGTTCCGCAAGAAGCTGACCCTTCTTTACAGTGTCTCCCTCCTCCACGTAAACCTGATCCACGATTCTGCCGCCCAGAGGAAACTTCACCTCCTGCTCCTGAACCTGTCTGTATTTGCAGGTAATCTTTTTTGTCTTCACCACATCCCCGATTTCCGCCGAAGCAAACTCGTAGGAACCCCCGTTGTCCTCCTGCTCTATCACAACGACGTCTTCCGGTTCCTCCTGCCGTCCGCAACCGCACAGCAAAAGGGCGGATACGATGCATACACTCATTCTTTTCAGTCGGACGCCGCTTTTTTGCATCCACATGATACCCTTGCCTCCTCCATCGTACACATTATAGTTACATTGTATATCATATATCGCTGTCCGCTCTCTAATCCTTGCGTTCTTTCCCCCAATCCTTGCGTTCTTTTCCCCGACGGACAAAAGAACACAGTGTGCACGCAGAGTGCATGAAGTAAAACGATTTATCTGCTCCGGCCGCCTTCGCGACCGATTCTTTTACGGCCGACGTCCTCCCGGAAGAGCTGTCTGCCGATATTTTTGCAAAAGTTCTTCAATCCTCCTACGGATGAAATCCCTTTGGTCCTCCTTTACAAGATAATACAGATACGCGTCATATACATAGCTCTGGGGCATTCCTCTGCCGGCGATTTTAAAATTAACAAAACCTTTGTCAATATAGCTTCCAATCTCCTCGTTGGAGATAAACGCCGGGCGCTTCATGCACTCTTCAAAGCCTTTCTGCTGGTTGGAATTGGGACAGCGAAAAAGAGCTCCCACGTCAAACTCCAGTTGCGCCCTGGACTGCTGTGCATAATGCTGGGCACGAAGCGGGCATCCCGGAGAGCAGACCTCATTCACCAAAATCTCCACTCTGTCCGCCCATGGTTCAATTGCCTCCAGTGTCTTTGCGTCATGGTTCAGGTCATAATCCAACACCACAAGAAAATAATCCTTCTGAAGTTCCGCAAGAACCCCATCCGTCTCATTAATCCGCTTTGTGGTGGAGGAGATTAATTTGAAGCCCGGGTATTCCCGCCTGATATATTCCTCCAGTGCCGGAACGTTCACCAGAACCTGATTCATTCCGTTGTCCGCCATGCGCATAATCAGATTACAATAGGTATCATAGACATGCTTTTCTTCCAGCACAGAGTTTGTCCAGGTAAACCGCACAGGCACACCCTTGCTGTTGTATAGCTTCAGGGTCGCCTCAATATCCCTCTTTCCCGCAATTCCCATCACCACTCTGCCGCCGTTCCAAATGGCTCCCGGAAAGGTGCCGTAGACCGAGCCAATCCGATAACCATCCCGAAAGCAGTTCGGATACTCCTTCATCAGAGCAATGACTGCCGCGTTTAACTGCCTGAAATAGCAGAAACCCGGCAGATGCCAGTAAACAGTTTTCTTTGCCATCATTTCTCTCCTTCCTTAGGGCCATCTGCCCGGTCTGGGTCTCATCAGGCTAATCACATGACTGCTCTCCAGACTGTTTAGCAATGTTGTCATAGCGTCCACTCTGTACTCCGGACGAATCAGATAATGGCAGTAAAGCTCCATCACATAAAAGAAATTTGCCGTCCTGCCCTCAAGCTTAAAATTATGAAAGCCCATGGGCACATACTTTTCCCAGATATCCTCCGGGGATACATAGGTGCTGTAGCCCTGGATTGTATGGAACTCGTTGTGCTCTCCGTATTCGCAGCTCCAGGGCTCTAAGGGAATCTGCCTGTTCGGAGGAAGCTTCCGATTCTTCAGCATAATTTTCTGATTTTTCGCTACGTTTTCGTAATGCTTTTTCCGTCTGGGACAATCAGGTGTGCATACAGCGTTTACCAGAATCTCGCAACGCCCCTTGTCCTCAATCCTTTCCAGCGCCTCAAAATTATTGTTGAAATTATAATCCAGAACCACCAGATTGTAATCCCGGCGCAGTTCTTCGTTCACTGCATCTATATCCCGGATTTCCTTGCAGGTGGAGCTGTTGATCTTAAATCTCGGATAATTCTTCCTCACATACTCCTCCAGCAGGGGAGAGACCAGAAGTACTTCGTTCATCCCGTTGTCTGCTGCTTTCATGCAGAAATTGCAGTAGGGATCCTTTAAGTCCTCCGCTGTCAGAAACATGTTGGTGTAGGTGTAACGAACGGGCACGCCCTTGGCATTGAAACTCCTTACCACATTTTCCACAAATCCCGCATCGCACTGGTCGCTGAAGGAGGGTCTTCCGCCATTCCAGAGAGAGGTGGGAAACTCTCCGAAAAACGATGCAATCTTAACTCCCTCCCTGAAATACTGAGGTCTTTTCTCCAGCATAGACAATATCGTCATATTCAGGGGATAATTCTGTCTGAGACCCGGCAGGTGAAATTTGACTTCCATCTTCTATTCTTCCTTTCATGGGTATCTGCTTTTCTCTTGAGAATCTGAAGAGACTTTTACATATTGAAACAACTGTGCATATTATATCATAATAACGGAAATATTTTCATAGAAACCGCAAAGTTTGAGCTGATATTGAAAAAGGGATGGTGCCCGGAAAACACCACCCCTAAATCTGTTAATTGTTACAATCCGGTGTGTATCACACCTGCGTGATTATTGTGCCAAGGATGCGTTAAACTCATCCACTGCGGTCTGCCATTCAGTGAGCTTTGCTTCCAGAACAGCGTCAACATCGGAGCCGGCTCCGAGAGCCCACAGGAAGTTATTGTTGGGATCAAAGTTCGGAACAATAGAGTGAAGGTCATCCACACCTCTGGTAGTCATCATGTCGATGGTCTCCTCAACGGAACGGGTATCTCTCATACCGCCGTACAGGTTATCCAAAAGTGAATAGTATCCCTCCCAATCGGCACCGGGAACGTCATCGGTCCATACATCGTATGCGAACATCAGCAGTCTTGCCTTTTCATCGCTGTAGGAAGAAGGCATACATACAGGGTTGTTGGACTTGTTGGTTACATAGTCGTCAGCCTTGGGTCCCTTGGGGAACATTACGAAACCGTAGTCAATGCTCTGGGTCAGCTCTACGCCGTTGACAGCGGTAGCGTTACCTTCGCCATCCTTGGAAGTACCGGTCAGCCAGCCTCCCTCGTATGCGCAGTATGCGTCATCATACATGAAAGCAGCTTCGCCGTTCATGAAACGTACCTTGTAGTCCTCCCAATTGCTGCCGTCTTCGTTGCTGTAGTTCAGGAAGTATTTGTTAGTTACTTCGTCAATAGCGAAGTGCAGACCTTCTCTCACTGCATCGCTGTCAGCGGTCAGTGCATATGTACCGTCCGCATTCTTGCTCACCAGAGCACCGCCGTTGGAACGAACACACTCGTAAATCATACCGCCGTTGTTCTGTACGCAGCCGTAAACATCAATCTGTCCATCGTTGTCGATATCGCGCTGAACCTTGCTCATGACATCTATCCAAGCATCCCAAGTCCAGGTGCCGTTTGCCTGCATATCATAAATGGACTCAGGATCGATACCTGCATCCTTCAGCACGTCCTTATTGAAATACAAGCCTCCTCTGGGCTCGGAAGGGCCTGCGTAGAAGCAGTACTTTGCATCGCCGATAGCCCAGCTTTCAAGCTCGCCGTTGCAGGTCCACTTCTCTCTGGAAAGGTCAATTACATCGCCATCCAGCTTAGAAATGTCATACATCAGTCCCTGACTTACGTCTGCAGCGGTAGCTGAAGAGTTGGTCAAAGTATAGATAATATTTTCGTCAGAACCGGAAGTTGCAGCCTGTACGAATGCCTCGCCGATGGAACCCTCGCCCCATCCCCAACCTGCGTAGTTCTTCTGCACCATGGTGAAATTGTAGGTCTCCTGCAGCCATTCCTGATAATCTCTCTGGGCTTTACCGAACTCAGTAAGCTCATCAT
>JAEDMI010000155.1 GCA_016303085.1 Acetatifactor sp. | reverse complement strand
CACCCTCGGTAGTACCGTCCTCCTTCACGGTAGGATGGATTTCCTCCAGGACAACATCTCCCTCCTTCAGCTCATCGGGCTTAATCACCTGTGTTTCCTTAGTGTCAGCCTTTGAGAGGTAAATCTCTGTAGGCATGAAGGAACAATATTTCTTGATAACCTCGCGGGCCTTGTACTCGTTACAGAACTCCAGGCAGTCTTCATTCAGAAAAAGAGTGATTGTAGTGCCCACCTCTTTCTTGTCGCCTTCCTCCATGGAGAATTCCGTGCCGCCGTCGCACTCCCAATGTACAGGTTTTGCATCTGCCTTGTAGGACAATGTATCAATATGCACTTCATCCGCAACCATAAACGCGGAATAAAAGCCCAGTCCGAAATGACCGATAATCTGGTCTGCATTGCTCTTATCCTTATACTTTTCAATAAAGTCCGTAGCACCTGAGAAGGCAATCTGATTAATATACTCTTCCACCTCGTCAGCAGTCATACCCAGACCGTTATCCGTAAAGGTCAGTGTCTTCTTTTCGGGATTGACTACCACGTCCACTCTCGCCTTATAATTTTCGGGAAGAGTATATTCTCCCATCATATCCAGCTTTTTCAGCTTCGTCACCGCATCGCAGCCATTGGAAATCAGCTCACGATAAAAAATGTCATGGTCGGAATACAACCACTTCTTGATAATGGGAAAAATGTTTTCACTGTTAATTGATAAGCTTCCGCTTTTTGCTGCCATTTTGCAACATCCCTTTCTTCTTTTCTTTTTTTCGTTAGATGACATCACATCACCCGTTAAATATGAGTTTAAATCTGCCATTTCCAAAAGTCAACACAAAATTAGCACTCATTTTGGATGAGTGCTAACAAGTTCTTTGAAATGCCCATAAATTGGGCATTTCGGCATTTCTAAAATTTTTCTAAAACACCATTCATCTCCACGAATCCTCCGGGAAATACTTGGCATACAAATCAAAAAAAGATATGGTATTCACCTCTTCATCATGAATCAGCGCAATTTCATCCCAGAGCTTTGTATTCAGCTGACGGACCAGCGTATCTGCAAAAGCATCATACTCCTCACCAAACACCTCCCTGCGACGCTCCTCCACGATTTCTGCTTTGCTGAGTTCCGTCTGCTCTCTGTCAAAGGTGCTGATACATTTGATGATATGATATCCCGCCTCCGTCTCAATAATCTGACTGATTTCATCTGTTTCCAGAGAAAATGCCGTTTCCTCAAACACAGCGTCCATCTCCCCTTTGCCGAAGGAATAGGTGATATTGGTATCTTCACTGTATTTGGATGCCAACTCCAGAAAATCCTGTTCTCCGCTTAACGCCATCTCACGAATTTCACATGCTTTTTCATATACAGACTCCTTCACATCCTCACCATAGTCAACCCGCGCTCCGCTTCCGTCCGTGGTCCAGGTATGCAGCAGAATATGCTGTACCGTTATGGTTCTTGCCTCGTCGTCACTGATTTCCGGGTTAATATCCTGAATGATATACCGATACACTTTGTTTGCCAGTGCGTACTCTGTGTAAAGTTGAATAATTATGTTCTCATCAACACCCATGAGTTGAATTTCCGTTTCATTCAGAGAGTTGAAATACTCTGCCGCCGCCTGTTTCACAAGCTGTATTTCTTCCTCATCCAATTCTACTCCTTTATTCTCCGCCAAAAGACACATGGTTTTCACTTGGGCGATTCTCGCAAGAACCGTTTCCTTTACATTCTCCTCCAGCGTTACATTATCCTTGGCCACGTTCC
Organism: Acetatifactor sp.; assembly: GCA_016303085.1. Lineage (GTDB taxonomy): Bacteria > Bacillota > Clostridia > Lachnospirales > Lachnospiraceae > Acetatifactor. Next base: position 4,056 of record JAEDMI010000155.1, on the reverse strand, counting down.
AAACCTCGGCACCGTACACGCTTTCGTATCGGTTCTGGGTAGTGGTCAGGTATACCATGAGCTCGGGAACCGTACACCTGCCGTCTCCAATCCGAAACACCTCATCCTTTCCGAAGCCGGTGGTAAATACCACTCTTGTTCCCCCTGCTCCGCAGGCAGAAAAGCAACCCATTACAAATACCAGGCACAGCCAAAGTGCCGCCATCCGTCCCATGTGCCGTACAACCCTTGGCACGCTGTCTCCCGGAGCTTTCTTATTCATTTTCCCCTTTTTTTGTTTCTTGTCCATATTCATTCTTTTACTATACTTCCCTTTTTTCCTCCTGTCAAACCACGCTCACATTTTTCGGCAGTTATCAAGAGTCGCAAAATGCCCAGACTCGTTTTGGGAGTATGGGCATTTATCTTTTATACATTCAAATTTATCGCATTCTCTACTGAATCACATGAATCCAGCCCTTGGGAGCTTCGATTCTGCCCATCTGGATACCGGTCAGGGTCTCATAGAGCTTCTTTGTGGTGGGACCCATCTCTGTCATACCGCTGGGCAGACAAATTTCAGTGCCGTGATCCACAATTTTTCCTACAGGGGAGATAACAGCCGCAGTACCGCAAAGTCCGCACTCTGCAAAATCCTTTACCTCGTCCATGAATACTTCTCTCTCCTCAACCTCCAGTCCCAGATACTCCTTTGCCACATAGATAAGAGAGCGGCGGGTAATGGAAGGCAAAATGCTGTCGGACTTGGGTGTTACCACCTTGCCGTCCTTGGTGACAAACAGGAAGTTTGCTCCGCCTGTCTCCTCCACCTTAGTGCGGGTGCCGGGGTCAAGATACATATTCTCGTCAAAGCCTTCCTTGTGTGCCGTTACGATAGCGTGCAGGCTCATGGCATAATTCAAACCGGCCTTGATATTGCCTGTACCGTGAGGTGCCGCACGGTCAAAATCGCTTACCCGGATTGTCAAAGGCTTTACGCCACCCTTAAAGTAAGGTCCTACGGGTGTACAGAAAATTCTGAACTGATATTCATCTGCAGGCTTAACACCGATGACAGGGTTTGTCCCGAACATATAGGGGCGAAGATACAGCGTAGCACCGCTGCCGTAAGGCGGTACAAAAGCCGCATTGGCTGCTACCACCTTTGTAACGGCATCCACGAAACGCTCCTTGGGGAATACCGGCATTTCCAGCCTTGCCGCAGAGGATTCCATTCTCTCTGCATTCAAATCGGGACGGAAAGTAACAATGTGTCCGTCCTCCGTGGTATAAGCTTTCAAACCTTCAAATACAGTCTGCGCATACTGAAGGACACCGGCACACTCATTCAGGACAATGTTTGCATCCTCCGTCAGCACGCCATCATCCCATGCGCCGTTCCTAAAGTTGGACACGTATCTGAAATCCGTCTGAACGTATCCGAAACCAAGATTACTCCAATCGATATTTTTCTTTTCCATGGTCTGCCTTCTTTCCTCGGATTATTATTTTGTTGCTAAACATTATTATACTTTTACGTTCAAAAGTCAATACACTTGAACTGCTTCTTTCTTCGTTCATATTTCAAGAAGTTATATGCAATGTCAAAATAGGTCTGCTCATCGCTGTCCGCCGTAATCTCCCACTCCGGGTCGTCGTCCAGATTCGGAAAATAGGTATCCGCCTCATATTTGTGATCGATTTTTGTCACATGTGCCACATCACAGTAGGGCAGCATCTGCCTGTAGATGCTCTCGCCCCCGACAATGTAGACATTTTCGGTGTCATACTTCTTCAATTCCTCCAGAAGCTCCTCCACCGAATGAACTACCGTAGCATCCTTGACCCGGTAATTTTTATCTCCGGAAAGAATAATATTCGTCCTGTTTTTCAGAGGCTGTCCCTGGGGAAAAGTCTGCAGAGTCTTCCTCCCCAGCACCACCACTTTTCCTGTGGTCTCCTCCCTGAAATGCTTTTGGTCGTTTGGTATGCTGACAAGGAGCTTGTCCTTATTGCCGATTGCCCAGTTGTTATCTACCGCAACAATAATGTTCATCTTCTGTCCTCACATATCTCTCTTTGGTTTTCTACCGCAACATTTTGCCTCCGTGCAGAAACCGGTGACTTCGCATTTCGGCACAAAATAGGAATCCACCAAATACTTCCACTCCTCAGAATATGCGCCGAGGGCATTGACCATATCATTCATCAGTGCTCTGTACTCCCAGTAAGCTCTGGTACACATTCTCTGATGTGCCATATCAATCAGGTTTCGGAGATTTGTGCGGAATACCACCTTTGTCTCCATGCCCAAGGGAAGCAGCATGCCGATATCCTCTCTGGGAAGCTCCATTGCTTCCAACTTTTGCATAGCAGTCAGGATTTCATCCATCGCATGCCTGTAAACTGCCTCTGCCTCTTCATTCGCAGCAATCTTAGGCGGAGTGACAAAAGGAAAACCCTTCTGGTAATTGATATATCTGGTAGAGGCCTGTAATCTGGTAGGGCCTCCGCCGATGTGTGTATAGAATTCCCTGATTACCCGGGCGGAATACCCGTCCAGAATCATATATACCTGAGGATATTCCCATGTTCTGCCGTGCCCGGAGGTCAGGCAGTCCATTCCTCTCTTATAGTTTCTTTCTGCATTCGAGATATCTGCCCCCCAGCAGACACCTGCCTCTCTTCCAATCAAACTAATCGGATCAGGGGTTGTCTCTCCCTGAATGATAATTCTACCCATTTTTCCTCTCATTCTGCCGCTGAAGACGGCTTTCTCACTTTTTCTGTCAACTACTGCCACTTGTCACATACGGAATTGATCTGATCCGCAAACTTTGCCATGTCCTTATTGGCAAGCCCGTCACTCTTCTGTACCAAAGCAAGCAACCTCTGGGCAGCAGCCAGGAGCCTTGCATAGACACCGGTAGCGGCAGGTGCCTTTGCTTTCTTCTTAACCGGTATGGGCTCTGCCTCGTACTCAAATTTTCCGGATGCCAGATTAAATACGCTACCGCTGTAAGGTGCACAGGCTCTCTGTCCATACTCAATTTTCAGGCACTCGGAAAATTCCGTACATACTCTGTCCTCACCGTGAACCACAAAAACCTTCCTGGGCTTCTCCTCAAACGCTGAAATCCATTCCAACAGGCCGTTTTTGTCTGCATGGCCGCTTAATCCTGTCAGTTGTCTGATCTGTGCCCGGACCTGAATAGGTTCGCCGAACAACCGCACCTCCTCGGCACCCTCAATAATGCTTCTTCCCAAGGTTCCCACCGACTGATAGCCCACGAAAAGAATGGTACACTCCGGTCGCCACAGATTATGTTTCAAATGATGTCTGATACGTCCCGCATCACACATTCCGGATGCAGATATGATGACCTTCGGCGTATCGATAAAATTGATTTCTTTTGATTCTTCGCTTGTGATGGCGAGTTTCAAGCCGGCAAAGGCAATGGGATTAATCCCCTCACGAACCAGCTCCATGGCCTCATCGTCAAAGCACTCCCAACGGTTCTCCTCAAAAATTCCCGTGGCTTCCACCGCCAGCGGACTGTCCACATACACCGGGAAGTTTTCATGCCCCTCCACCAGACGGTCAACCTTGATTTTGCGCAGGAAATACAGCATCTCCTGTGTACGTCCAACGGCAAAAGAAGGAATTACCACATTTCCGCCCCTGTCAAAAGTATCTTTCAGAATGGAAGCCAGTTCCCCAACATAATCAGGACGCTCGGTGCTGTGCAATCTGTCTCCGTAGGTGGACTCCATCACCACATAATCTGCTTCCTTCGTGCAGGTGGGGTCCTTCAAAAGCGGCTGATGCTTATTTCCGATGTCGCCGGAAAAGACAATTTTCTTCGTAGTCTGTCCCTCTGTCAACCATACCTCTATGCTGGCGGAGCCCAACAGATGCCCGATATCCGTAAAACGGATTTTCACACCGTCACAGACCTGAATCTCCCGTCCGTAATGACAGGGAACAATCCTCTTAATGATTCCCTCCGCATCTTCCATGGTATAAAGCGGTTCTGACGCCGCCACCGCCTGGCTGCGCTTTGCCTTTCTGTTCTT
>JAEDMI010000154.1 GCA_016303085.1 Acetatifactor sp. | reverse complement strand
GTAATCGGCGGAATAATCGGAATCGCCCTGATTGGCTCCCTGATTCACCAGGTGGTAACCCGCAGGGAAACTGCATTTTACGCCCTGATGCTGAATGCAACGGAATACAATTTCATGGAGGACACTTCGGGAAACACCGCCGCCTTTGCAGAGTATGCGGGAATTGATGAAAATAAGTATCAAATTCTGTATGACACCTCCGTACAGATTGGCACGGAGGCCGGTGACGATTATGAATCCAGCCAAAAACTGATGGTTTACATCGCTGCGGGAGAGCTGGATGTCATGGTTTCCGATTCGGATTCCCTGACAAAATATGCATACCAGGGAAATTTTAAGGACTTAAGAGATTTTCTCACAGAAGAGCAACTGGAAAAATACCGGGACTCGTTCTACTATATTGACAACGCTGTGGTCAAAGAGCTGGACGCAGCAAATGAGGCATATAATTTTGATTATGTTCCCGATTACGGCGACCCCCGTCACCCGGAAGAGATGGCAGAGCCCATTCCCACCGGAATCTTTTTGAATGAAGACTGCCCTCTGTTGAAAGATTACTTCTTCCGTGGAGAAGATGTGGCGGTCAGTGTTCTTATCAACACCGAAAGACCTGAATTGACATCCGGCTTTATCGATTTTCTTATGCAGTAAACAATTTGAAAAAGTGGCTTCGGAATACACCGAATGCCACTTTTGTTTTTTATTATGAAGCGCAGAGAGCCGAGCAGCCATGTCACTCTATAACAATTCCTTTAACAGCCTGTTGACACCTGCAGGGTCCGCCTTGCCCTTCATGGCTTTCATGGTCTGCCCTACGAGAAAGCCGATAGCTTTCTCCTTGCCGTTATGATAGTCCTCCACAGACTGAGGATTTGCAGCAATAACCTCCTCCACGGTCCTGCGGAGAGCGCCCTCGTCATTTACCGTCTTCAGCCCCTTCTCCTCCACATAGCTTTCAGGGTCGATATCTTCCTCAAACATCACCTCAAAAACTTCCTTTGCAACTGTAGAATTGACAGCCTTGCTCTCGGTCAGAGCAATGAGCTTTGCAAGATGCTCCGGTGAAAAACGAATATCCTCCGGGTCAAGCTCTTTCTCCTTCAAAAGACGCAGGGTCTCCACCATCAGCCAGTTGGATACCTTCTTGGGTTGTGCCCCAAGAGCCACGGTCTCCTCGAAAATGTCCGCCATATGCTTGGAACCGGTGATGATATCAATATCATAGTCCGGTATGTCAAACTCTTCCTTGTACCGCTTCATCTTTTCCGTGCGGAATTCCGGCTGTCTGCTCCTTATCTCCTCCAGAAACTCCTCGCTGATGCTGACCGGTACCAAATCCGGGTCAGGGAAATAGCGATAGTCCTGGGCATCCTCCTTGGAACGCATGGCATAAGAGGTCTCTTTTGCGTCATCCCAACGGCGTGTCTCCTGTATTACCGCCTCACCTGACTCCAGCAAATCAATCTGCCGGTTCTTCTCCCCCTCGATTGCTCTGGCAATGGAACGGAAGGAATTCAGATTTTTCATCTCGGTACGGGTACCGAATTCCTTTGCTCCCACCTCTCGAACAGACAAATTTACATCCGCTCTCATGGAGCCCTCCTGCAGTTTGCAGTCGCTGGCACCCAGATACTGAATAATCAGGCGCAGCTTCTCCAGATAGGCGATAACCTCCTGGGCACTGCGCATATCCGGCTCGGACACGATTTCAATCAGCGGTACACCGGAACGGTTGTAGTCCACCAGTGAGCAGTCCTCCCATTCATCATGAATCAGTTTCCCTGCATCCTCCTCCATGTGGATTTCATGGATACCGACCTTCTTTATTCCTTCTTCCGTCTCAATCTCCACATATCCGTTACGACAGACGGGAAGATAAAGCTGGGATATCTGATAGTTCTGCGGGTTGTCGGGATAAAAATAATTTTTCCTGTCGAACTTGCAGTAACGGGTAATATCGCAGTTGGTAGCAAGTCCCACAGCCACGGCGTGCTCAAGCACCTTTTTATTCAGTACGGGAAGAGAGCCGGGCATACCGGTGCAAACAGGGCAGGTATGAGAATTGGGACGGCCTCCGAAGGCTGTGGAACAGCCGCAGAAAATCTTTGTCTGCGTTGCAAGTTCTACGTGAACTTCCAAACCGATGACGGTTTCATATTCTCTTGCCATCTAGTTACCCTCCTTTGCGCATTGCTCGTATGTGTAGGCTGTCTGAATCAGCTTCTTCTCATTGAAGCAGTCCCCGATAAGCTGTAATCCGATGGGAAGTCCCCTGCTGTCAGCGCCGCAGGGCACACTGATTCCGGGCAGTCCCGCCAGATTCACGGAGATGGTATAAATATCTCCCAGATACATCTTAATGGGGTCTGCCAGACTCCTGCCCAACTCGGGCGCCGTGGTAGGTGCCACCGGCCCCAGAATACAATCATATTTTGCAAAAGCATCGTCAAATGCCTTTTTAATCATGGCCTTTACGCGCAGGGCTTTCAGATAATAAGCGTCATAGTAACCGGAGCTTAACACGAAACTTCCCAGCATGATGCGGCGTTTTACCTCCGGTCCAAAGCCCTGAGAGCGGGTCCTTTTATACATCTGATGCAGCCCCGCCGCATCTTTTGCCCTGTAGCCGTACTTGATACCGTCAAAACGCTCCAGATTGGAGCTTGCCTCTGCGGCTGCGATAGTATAATATGTCGGAATGGCATATTCCACCAGACTCAAGTCAAATTCCTCCACAACAGCACCGTTTGCCTGCAACAGTTCTGCCGCCGCCAACACAGCATCCCGTACCTCGCTGTCCAGTCCTTCCCCTAGATAATCACGGGGAATCCCGATACGCATGCCCTTTACATCCTTCACAAGTGCTGAAGTAAAATCGGTATCCGCCCGTTCAACGGAGGTGGAATCCTTTTTATCATGTGAGGCAATGGTCTCCAGCACGGCGGCACAGTCCTCCACCGTCTTTGTCAGCGGACCGATTTGGTCCAGAGAGGAACCGTAGGCAACCAATCCGTAACGGGATACCGTTCCGTAAGTGGGTTTCATCCCCACCACTCCGCAGTAAGAGGCCGGCTGGCGGATGGAACCGCCTGTGTCGGAGCCCAAAGCAAAAAAGCATTCCTCCGCCGCCACAGCCGCCGCAGAGCCGCCGGAGGAACCGCCCGGCACATGCTCGGGGTTTCTGGGATTTCTTGTCACACCGTAAGCCGAGGTCTCCGTAGTGGAACCCATGGCAAACTCATCCATATTGGTTTTCCCGATGACTACCGCTCCCGCTCTCTCAAGCTGTAGTACAGCTTCCGCCGAAAAAGCGGGCACAAAGTTTTCCAGTATTTTTGAGGAGCAGGTGGTCAGCAGCCCTTCGGTACACATGTTATCCTTTACGGCAACGGGAACCCCCGCCAGAGGGCCCGTCAACTCACCTGCCTCAATTTTCTTCTGTACCTCCGCCGCCTTCGCGAGAGCCGTATCCCCCGCGACGGTGACATAGCAATTATATTGTCCATCCTTTTTTTCTATCTGCTCCAGCACTGCCTCCATGGCTTCCACAGCCGTGGTCTTTCCCTCCCGGATGGCTCTGTTCAATTCCACAGCGCTCAAATGCAGTAATTCCGACTTATCCATTTTACCTCTCATTCTGCCGCTTACGCGGCTTTCCGACCTTTCTCAGCAAATCAGTTTCCTTCAAAGGTTCGGGGAACCACAAACATATTATCCTTTTCCTCCGGGGCGTTTCCCAGCGTCTTTTCACTCTCATCCCCATTTGTCACCACATCCTCCCGAAACACATTCTGCACCGGGAATACATGGGACATAGGCTCCACGCCGGAGGTGTCCAGCTCATTCAGCTTGTCGATATAATCCAGCATCCGGCCCATATCCTTCTTCGCTGCTTCCCGCTCCTCATCGGACAGCTCCAGCTTTGCAAGGATGCCCACATACTCTATTGTCCTGTCATCAATAAAATTTGCCATAAGTTCCTCCACTTCTTCATTCCCTAGTCTCTCACCTTGATGTGAACTTCCCTCAGCTGCTGCTCTGTGACATCATTCGGCGCACCACACATCAAATCCTGGGCAGAGCCGCTCATCGGGAATGCAATCACCTCACGGATGTTTTCTTCACCCCGAAGCAGCATCAGCATACGGTCTACACCGGGCGCCATTCCCGCATGGGGCGGGGCTCCGAACTGGAACGCCTGGTACAGGGCTCCAAACTTTGACTTCAGAGTCTCCTCATCATATCCCGCCAGTGCAAACGCCTTCACCATAATGTTCATATCATGGTTTCTCACAGCGCCGGAGGACAGCTCTATGCCATTGCAGACAATATCGTACTGGTATGCCAGTATATCCAGCGGGTTCTTGGTCTCCAATGCTTCCAGACCTCCCTGCGGCATGGAAAAAGGATTGTGAGTGAAGCCCAGTTGCTTTGTCTCCGGATCCAGCTCATACATGGGAAAATCATTGACATAGCAGAAACGGAATGCATTCTTCTCCGTCAGTTCCAGCTTCTCACCCAGTTCATTGCGAATCTTTCCGGCGTAGAAACACGCCCTTTCCTCCTTGTCAGCAATAAAGAAAATTGTATCATTCGGCTCCAGTCTCGCCAGTTCTCGAAGTTCGCCCTTCAGTTCCCCGGGGATAAACTTATCAATGGGTCCCTTGTAAGAAAGGTCTTCCGCAACCTCCAGATAGCCCAAACCTCCCATGCCAAGACTAATGGCAAAGGACAAAAGCTTTTCATGAAAGCCCTTGCTCATCTCCGCATGTACCTTGATTGCCCGGACAGTCCTGCCCAGAAAAGGCTTGAAGGTACATTTCTGGAAGAAATCTGTCAAATCCATGATGCGCAGAGGATTGCGCAAATCCGGCTTATCACTGCCAAACTCCAGCATTGCCTGCTTATAGCTGATGATAGGATAGGGTGCCTTTGTCACCGCTGCACCCTCCGGTGCAAATTTTTCAAAGGTGGCGGAAAGCACCTCCTCTCCCACGCGGAACACATCCTCCTGTGTAGCAAAGCTCATCTCAAAGTCCAGCTGATAGAACTCGCCGGGAGAACGGTCTGCTCTGGCATCCTCATCCCGAAAGCAGGGGGCAATCTGGAAATATTTATCGATTCCGGAAGCCATCAGCAGCTGCTTGTACTGTTGGGGAGCCTGCGGAAGGGCGTAAAACTTACCCTTATATTTTCTGGAAGGCACAATGTAGTCTCTTGCGCCTTCAGGGGAAGATGCGCACAAAATGGGAGTCTGGATTTCCACAAATCCCATCTCTGCCATCTTCTGCCGCAGGAATGCAATCACCTGAGAACGGAACAAAATATTATCCCGTACCTTTGCATTTCTCAAATCCAGATAACGGTATTTCAGACGGATATCCTCTCTGGTCTCCTTTGAGGTCATGATTTCAAACGGAAGCTGTTGATATACCTTGCCCAGCACAGTAATCTCCTGCGCGTCCAGTTCAATGGTTCCGGTAGGAATCTTCGGGTTATAGGTCTCCTCGTCACGCTTTTCCACCTTGCCCTGAACAGAGATACAGGTTTCCTTTGTCAAACCCTTCAGCAGCCCCTCTTTTCGGATAACCACCTGAAGTACGCCGTACATATCCCGCAGGTCTATGAAGGACACTCCGCCGTGGTCGCGGATATTCTCCACCCAGCCCGCTACCCGCAGTGTCCGGCCGATATACTGCTCGCCGATTTCTCTTACCGTCATGTCTCTGTAACAGTTTTTCATTTCCATAATGTACCCTTTCCGTGCTTCCCGCACCACGTAATGTCTTGTGTTCCGGTGCCGCTCCTCAAATGGTTCTCACACAAAAAAGTCCCGGAACACAGTTTCCTGCATTCCGGGACGAATAATAATTCCTAT
>JAEDMI010000153.1 GCA_016303085.1 Acetatifactor sp. | reverse complement strand
AAATTATGATATTATGGCGGCAGTTATGGTGGGAGGAATGACACCTCCCTGTGCACTGGCACTCGCATCGATGCTCTTTCCAAAGAAATTCACAAAAGGAGAAAGAGAGAACGCACCTGCTGCCGCGATTCTGGGGTTGTCCTTTATCACCGAAGGAGCCATTCCCTATGCGGCATCGGATCCGTTTCATGTGCTGCCCTCCTGCGTGATCGGGTCTGCAGTGGCCGGAGCACTCTCCATGGCTTTCGGGTGCACACTGATGGCGCCTCATGGAGGGATCTTTGTGTTCCCTGTGGTTGGCAATGTGTGGATGTATCTGATATCTCTGGCGGCAGGAACAGCAGTTTCGGCAGTTTTACTGGGAATCTTAAAGAAAGATGTTTCAGAGCTTTTGGCGGAGCCGTAAAAAATCTCCGATTGCTTTCCAGCCGATTTTCACGATTTTTTTTGGATTGATGGAATTGGTTCCTCCCTGTCGGGGCAAAAAAGAGATGTCAATAAATGTTATTTTCTCATGAAAGTATACAAAATAGGTGGTCAGCATGACATTCGGAAGAGAAAAATTCATCGGCAGTCGGTCTATGTAACTTTCCAGCAGCTCCCGTTTCATTAACCGAAAAGGAGCGTTGGAATCCGGAAGCTTTACACCAAAGATGATGCGCAGGATCAGGAGCAGTACGTTTTCTACAAACTTTCTGGATTTTCCGTCCCCCCGGTTGGGACGAGCGCCGATTACGGCATCGTACTCTTTCCGGCAGTTCCAGAATTGCTCAAATTCTGTCGGATTTGTCTGTCCGTCCGAGTCTGTCTGAAAGACAAAATCCGCCCGGTGGTCAATTGCATAGTGATAGCCGTACAAAAGGGAAGGACCGTGTCCGCCGTTTGGTTTCGTGAGGGGCAGAAGCAGCGGTCTTGTCTTTGCACAGTCACAGATCAGTTCGTATGTATTGTCCTTGCTGCCGTCGTTGATCAGGACGAGACGTGATTCTCCGTTTCCGTGATGTTTTTCGACGACGGGATACCAGTCGCCGATCAGTTTTTCGATGTTTTCTGCTTCATTGTATGCAGGAACGATGATATATAATTTATCCATAGCTGCGCTTCCTTCCCGTTTTGTCACTTCGTTGACGGTTTTAAGTCTAACATTGTCAAAATAAGGCTGTCAAGGCAAAGGGGGAAGGAGTTTTGCAGCGTGATTCTTTTTTGTTGACTTTTCCTGTATATACGCGTACAATAATTTTGAAAAAAAGAATAGGAGATCTTCAGGGCAGGGTGTAATTCCCTACTGGCGGTACAGTCCGCGACCCGCTCCCGTTTTGGAAGCGGCTGACCCGGTGCAACTCCGGGACCAACAGTCAGAGTCTGGATGAAAGAAGATGAGCGATACATTTTTTTGTGTGGAAATTTATCGGTGCCCTGGATTCAATGATTTGGATTCAGGGCATTTTCTTATGTGCGGTGATTGGAAGATCATCGTATGCGGAACATTCCCGCAAGCGACACCAAAAAGGTCTCCGGTAAAAAGAAAAGGAGAATGACAACTATGAATGCAGAATCAACTACTACAAAACAAGCAAAGAGACAGACATCAGCGCTTGGCAAGACCCGCTATATGGTTCAGATAGCCATGCTTGCGGCGATTTCCACCGTATTGATGCTGTTTGACATCCCGCTTCCTTTTGCGCCGTCCTTTTATCAGCTGGATCTGAGCGAGGTACCGGTGCTGATCGGCGCTTTTGCCATGGGGCCTTTGGCGGGAGCAATGATTGAACTGGTAAAAGTACTGATTCATCTGGTCATTGCCGGAACTACCACGGCAGGGGTGGGTGAGTTTGCCAACTTCCTGATCGGCTGCTCTTTTGTGATTCCGGCTGCATGGATTTACAGATATCACAAGACAAAGAAAAATGCACTGATCGGTATGACAGTCGGAACGATCTGTATGGCTGCAGTGGGAGGTTTTCTGAACGCGTTTGTGCTGCTTCCGGCTTACGCAAAAGCTTTTGGTATGCCGATGGAGGCACTGGTGGAAATGGGAAGTGCGGTAAATAAAGCCATTACAAGCCTTCCGACCTTCTGTCTGTTCGCGGTGGTGCCGTTCAATCTGATCAAAGGTGTTGTGGTATCCATGATTACACTCCTTCTGTACAAACACATCAGCCGTCTGCTGAAAGGGGAAGCCATGGGCTGAAAATCCCTTTGATTGACACTTCCCGGGTTTGGCGTTAGAATGGAAAGAAAAGATCCCCCATGAGACATGGCGCAGTGAGGCAGTAAGGGAAGGGGAAGAAGGAGATTTTCAGATGGCAAAGATTGAGCAGATTACAAAGCAGACCGAGAATCCTTTCGTGAATCTGTATCTGGTTGAGGGGAAGAACAAAGTCGGCCGTCCGTTTCGTTACTATGTGGCATCCCGGGCAAAATCCATTGAGCGAATGAAAATAAAAACCCGGAAAAACATACCGGATGGAGTGATTATGTACAGCCTGTGGGGAGAGAAAAAAGATCATGTAGTTCTGGTGCGCCAGTACCGGGTTTCCATTGATGATTTTATTTATGAATTTCCGGCAGGACTGGTAGAGCCGGGAGAAGAATTCCATGAGGCGGCCGTTCGGGAAATGCATGAGGAGACGGGGATGACCTTTCACCCGCTGAAACCGGATCCCTGCTATGAGAAACCGTATTTTACCACAATCGGCATGACAGACGAATCCTGTGCTATGGTGTACGGGTATTCGGAAGGGGAAATCAGCAAGCATTATCTGGAGGAAAGCGAGGAGATCGAAGTGATCCTTGCAGATCGGGAGGAAGCCCGAAGAATTCTGAAGGAAGAAAATGTGGCCATTATGTGTGCCTATCATCTGATGCATTTTATCAATGACGAAGAGCCATTTGCCTTTTTAAAGTAAAGATATTGAAAACTGCTTCACCGGTAGAGTAAAAAAACGGTGAGGCAGTTTTTTTGTTTCACAGATCTTATGGTTCATGTCCATTTATTTCCCGACTCATGTTATAATATTGAGAATAAACAGAAAAGAGAAACAGAAAGGAAGAAGAATGGAATTTCAATCGATACAATTAAAGATCACAGGGAAAACAGGCGGCGTAACCGGAAAATACGAACCTGTACAGAACTGCGGCATCCATGTATGGATGAAAGACAGAAAGCAGCTGGAGTTGGCGGAGCAGAGAACCCTTTGTCTGAAAAATGATTCTGACAGTGTGTTTGAAGGAGTCGTTCATTTTGAACTGGAATTTACCGGCTTGGAGCCGCGTTTCTTTCTGCCCGCTTTTCTTTATGGGCGCAACCGCGGGGAGGCAGAGGAGTATGTGGGTCGGAACGGAATGACAGCACAGTTCCCGCGTCTTTCTTTAGAGCGGAAAACCACGGGTTATTCCAACTACTGGAAGGAGAGAGGAGACCGGCTTTCCCATCCGGTGTCTATGGCGTTGTGTGAGAATTGTCTGTATGGAATCAGCATGAAGCCCTTCTGGGAGGAAAAGAACTGTTTTAACGGTTTTTCAGTACAGATGAGGAAAAACGGCGGAAGCGTGGGTGTGACGCTGGGCTATGAAAATGCACCGGGTCTGTACGTGTGCGGCTGTGATATGCGGGAACAGACACAGGGAAGAATCAAACTCCAGCCGGGAGAAGAATGCTTCGTAAACCTGTATCTTTATCAGCTGGAAGCACCTTTGGATACAACAATCAATACAGTTATCCGAGATGTGTATCGCCGCTTCCATCAGGCACCAAGATCCGGTGCATTGGTAAAAGAATGTGTCCGGGACATTACCGGAGCGATCTATCGGGATGCCTTTGTACCGGAGATACCTACCTATTCCACCCGGGTTTTCTTAAACAACGGGGAGAAGGAGCAGGAACCTTTGGGTTCTATTTCCTGGACCGGAGGCGTGGAAGTGGCAGGTCCGCAATTGATGGCGGCAGCCCGCCTGAAAGATCAGGATATGCGGCACCAGGCACTGAAGGTGATCCAGGCTGTGGTGGATCATTCCATGAATGAAAAATCAGGGCTTCCTTACGATGCCTGTAACGAGAAAGGCTGGTATACGGAAGGATGGTGGGATCCCTGCTTATCTGTTCCGGGTCATACCTCGTACGTGGTAGGACAGGCACTCTATTATATCCTGAAAAGCTATGAGACGGAGAAGGAATACTTTGAAACCCTGCATCCGGAGTGGCTTGCCTTTGTCAAACGGGTGCTGGATCACATCGACACAACCTTGAATGAGGAGGGAGAGGTTCCCTATATCTGGTCGGCAAAAGACGGCCGCGGGGTGGAGTATGATTCTTTTGCAGGATGCTGGTGTGTGACTGCAGCGGTTTTATACGATATGCTAAGTGGAGGAGATACTTTTCTGGAGAGCTCGATCCGCAGTCTGAAACACTATTATGAAGCGTACGTGAAGCGAATGGAGTGTTACGGTACGCCGATGGATACCTACAAGGCTGTGGACTCAGAGGGATCTCTTGCCTTTGTAAAGGCCTGCCGTCTGCTGCATGAGAGGACAGGAGAGAGGATCTATCTGGAAATGCTGAAGGATGGATTGGAGTACGAATTTACCTTTAAGTTCTGCTGGAATCCACCGATCCAGGTTCCGCCTCTTGGCCGGATGGGCTGGTCCTGCTGCGGCGGATCAGTAACCTCTACCTGCAATCCCCACATTCATCCCATGTCCAATAATGTGTGTGACGAGATTGCTTACTGCGCAGATCAGACCGGGGATGAGTATTACAGACAGCGTCTGTCCGATACCGTGGGATGGGCACTTCAAACCTATTCCCGCTATGACGGAGAATATGACTATGGCCTGAAAGGATGGATGTCTGAGCGCTTTTGCTATTCCGAAGGTCTTCTGACGGAACTGTATGAGGACGGATCCGTGTGCAGTACATGGAAATGCTTTCTGCCCTGGGGTGCAAGCAATATTGTGGAAGGACTGTGCGGGAAAATATGGAAAGATGCGGCTTTTTCCGGGAATTGAAACCTTAAGCTCCAAACAGCCGGGAGGACTTTTTGAACGGAATTTCAGGACGGAAAAATATGGGAAATTACAGGAATTTTTCAAATTTATCATGAAAAGTTTGTTATTTTTTTGTTGATTTTATCGGCTAAATATGTATAATGTAAGTTAGAAAAGTAGTAACTCTACTTCGGAAACCGGTAACTGCTGTAGTTGCAGCCAGTTATCATTGGTTTATCATCAAAAGAAAGAGGTAAAGGTAAGATGGCAGACATCAATTTAAGCAAGTATGGTATTTCCGGAACTACAGAAATTGTGCATAACCCTTCTTATGAGCTTTTGTTTGAGGAAGAAACAAAACCAGGTCTGGAAGGATTTGAGAAAGGCCAGGAAAGTGAACTGGGCGCTGTCAACGTAATGACAGGTATCTACACCGGTCGTTCCCCGAAAGACAAATTCATCGTTGTTGACGAGAATTCCAAAGATACAGTATGGTGGACTTCTGACGAGTACAAGAATGACAACCATCCTGCAAGCCAGGAAACCTGGGATGCTGTTAAGAAGATCGCTCTGGACGAGCTTTCCAACAAGAAACTTTACGTTGTAGATGCATTCTGCGGAGCAAACAAAGACACCCGTATGGCAATCCGTTTCATTATGGAAGTTGCTTGGCAGGCTCATTTTGTAAAGAACATGTTCATCTGCCCGTCTGAGGAAGAGCTTGAAAACTTCGAGCCGGATTTCATCGTATACAATGCATCAAAAGCAAAAGTTGAGAATTACAAAGAACTTGGTCTGAACTCTGAGACCGCAGTTGTATTCAACATCACAAGCCGCGAGCAGGTTATCATCAATACCTGGTACGGCGGTGAGATGAAGAAAGGTATGTTCTCC
>JAEDMI010000152.1 GCA_016303085.1 Acetatifactor sp. | reverse complement strand
GACAGGGAAGGATAGGACAAGACAGGGAAGGGAAGAAAAATATATGGAGAAGAAGCGCATCCGGCTGACCGTGGCTTATGACGGTACCAACTATCACGGTTGGCAGGTGCAGGACAACGGCATAACGATTGAGGCGGAGTTAAACAGGTGTCTGTCGGACTTGCTGGGAGAGCCGACAGAGGTCATCGGAGCAAGCCGCACGGATTCAGGAGTACATGCCTTGGGGAATATTGCAGTGTTTGACACGGAGAGCCGTATGCCCGCAGAGAAAATATCCTATGCGCTGAATCAGCGACTGCCGGAAGACATTCGGATTCAGAAGTCGGAGGAAGTTCCCCCGGACTGGCATCCCAGACATTGCGAGAGCCGTAAGACCTATGAATATCGGATATACAGAGGGGAGTTTCCCATGCCGATAAAGAGACTGTACTCTCATTTTATTTATCGTCCCCTGAATGTGGAGAAAATGCGGGAGGCGGCAAAGTATTTGGAAGGGGAACACGATTTCAAAAGCTTTTGCCAGACGGGCGCACAGGTGGAGAGTACGGTGCGCACTGTTTATTCCGTGGATGTGGAGGAACAGGGCGCGGATTTAGTTATCCGGGTTTGCGGAAACGGCTTTTTATATAATATGGTAAGAATCATTGCAGGCACGTTGCTGGAGGTAGGACAGGGAAAACGGACACCGGAATCCATGCCGGAAATCCTGGAGGCAAGGAGCCGTTCCGCCGCAGGGCCAACCGCTCCTGCCTGCGGACTCACACTGATAAAGTACGAGTTTTATTAGCGAGATTTTTTCCAAAATTATCTTGACATGCAGAATTCTGTATAATATAATACATGAATGTGTGACAGTGTTTCTATGCGCGGAAGCCAAAGCCCCGGCCAAGCGCTGACAGATAGAAAACAACCCGTTCTGAGGAGTCTTTTGAGCGTAGCCGGACATCTGCGGTCAAAGACAGAGACAGAACAAAAATCCGGAGCTGCTGAAACTGGTCCGGTACAAAAGTCGAAAAAGTAATATGGAGGGAATATCATGAAAACATTTATGGCAAGTCCTGCTACCATTGACAGAAAGTGGTATGTGGTAGACGCTACCGATATGACTCTTGGACGCCTTGCTTCTGAGGTTGCCAAGGTTTTGAGAGGAAAGAATAAGCCTATCTTTACTCCTCACATTGACACAGGCGATTATGTAATCGTTATCAATGCGGAGAAGATTAGTGTTACCGGAAAGAAGCTGGATCAGAAGGTATATCATCATCATTCCGACTATGTAGGCGGCATGAAGGAAGCTACCTTGAGAGAGAAATTAGACAAGAAGCCTGAGGAAGTTATTGAACTGGCAGTTAAGGGCATGCTTCCCAAGGGACCTTTAGGAAGACAGATGTACACAAAGCTGTTTGTATACGCAGGACCTGACCACAAGCATGCGGCTCAGAAGCCTGAAGTGCTGACATTCTAAAGGATAGGAGGAGAATAAATCATGGCTAAGACTGAAAAGTACTACGGTACAGGTAGAAGAAAGAAATCCATCGCAAGAGTATATTTAGTACCCGGCAAAGGCGATGTTACCATCAATAAGAGAAGCATGGATGAGTACTTCGGATTGGAGACTCTGAAGGTTATCGTTCGTCAGCCTCTGACCATTACCGAGACCGCTGACAAGTTTGACGTTATTGTCAACGTGAAGGGTGGCGGATATACAGGTCAGGCCGGTGCAATCAGACATGGTATCGCAAGAGCACTGCTTCAGGCAGATGCAGACTACAGACCTGTTCTGAAGAAGGCAGGCTTCCTGACCAGAGACCCTCGTATGAAGGAAAGAAAGAAGTACGGCTTGAAAGCAGCAAGACGTGCACCTCAGTTCTCAAAGAGATAATTCGCGCGATAATTATTTCGCAAGAAACTTTTTATTTCAAAAGAGATATTCTATTCAAGTATCTACTATCCCGGAAGCCGATGGCTTCCGGGATTTTTATCCGGTACCGCGTCAGGTACATATAACTCTCTCTTTGTATTTTTTATTCTGCTCGTAGGCTGATTGAGCTGCCTACGGTTGGATTCTCGCTATTGTCAAAAAGAACCGTAGATTCGAGGAGCTGCCTACGGTTAGATTCCCGTTAATGCCAAAGGAACCGTAGATTCGAGGAATTGTCTACGGGTATATTTCAAAATTGAGAAAGGAAAAATTATATGTATGGATTAAAAGAAATGTTATCAGAGGAAAAGAACAGACTGCAAAAGATTGAGGAAAAGACCAGAAATCAATTAAAAGATGCACCAAAAGGTTCATTGAGAATATCAAAATCAAATAAACACATACAATATTATCATTGCACAGAGGGACATCCTCATAAGAACGGAATATATCTGCACAGAACTGAGGAAAAGCTTGTTCGTCAGCTTGCTCAAAAAGGATATGATGAACAAGTATTGCGCCTTGTTGAGAAAAGATTGCGACAAATCCGGCGTATAGCAGAAGAGTATCAAGATGATGAAATTGAAAAATTGTTTCTGAGGGAACATGAAGCACGTCAAAAATTAATTTGCCCGGCTGAACTGACATGGAATCAGCAACTGGAACAATGGATGTTGGAAAAATACGAAGGGAAAGGTTTTAATGACGGAAATCCAATTATCTATTCTGAAAGAGGTGAACGTGTGCGCTCTAAATCAGAGAAAATACTTTCGGATTATTTCTATCGGAAGAACATTCCTTATAAGTATGAAAAGCCGCTTTTATTGAAGGGCTACGGTATAGTATATCCTGACTTTACATTTCTGTCAAAGCGCACAAGAAAGGAAATCTATTGGGAACATGAAGGGCGTATGGATGATCCGGAATATGCAAGAACTGCGATAAAAAAGATACAGACTTATGAGGATAATGGTATCTATGTTGGTGATAGATTAATTCTAACCTTTGAAACAGAAACAACAATTTTAAATACAAAGGATATAGAGAGAAATGTAAGAAGATACTTGATATAGATAATGTATCCAATTTCAAGGCCGATTGTTCTGTGAAGATTTGTATATTTTTCAGTCGAACTATGATAGAATAAATTTAATAAATGAGAGGAGTTCGATGATGAATAGGGGGGTAAAATAATATGGACAAATTGACTGCAAAGAAGCTTGTAATGGTAAGGAATATAATCATCGTACTTGGAATTGTTATCGCATTTGCTATATGGCTTTATGATTCCGGATTTTGAGAATATGGAACAAGCAGAATCCTGTTTCTACAAGTTAATGGAATTCAGTACAGCGGACAACCGCTTTGAATACGGAATCTATCTAAATGGAGTACTAATAGGATTTCTGAATGACTGTGGTATTAATGATACGAAAATAGAAGTTGGTTATGTAATCTCACCTGCCTATCAGGGGAATGGTTATGCATCGGAAGCTCTTCGCGCTGTCATAGAGGAATTGTTCCGGATGGGATATGAGCATATCATGGCGGGTTTCTTTGAGGAGAATATAGCCAGTCGCCGAGTGATGGAAAAATGTGGAATGCATCCGTTAGAATTGAAAGATGTGAAATATCAGGGTATTGTGCATCGCTGCTTGTATTATGGAATTGATAAAAAATAGTATAAATGGAATGAGTAAACTTTATATAAGATGACTGAAATTAAGACGGGCTAAGCAGGAGAAAGAATAATGATTTTGAGCGCAAGCCGCAGAACGGACATTCCCAACTATTATTCGGAATGGTTTTACAATCGAATCAAAGAGGGCTTTGCCTATGTGCGAAATCCCATGAATCCTCATCAGGTCAGCCGGATAGATTTGTCGCCTGAGGTGGTGGACTGCATTGTTTTCTGGACGAAGAATCCGGAGCCTATGCTGGAGCGGTTGGAGGAGCTGGCGGCTTACAAGTACTATTTTCAGTTTACTTTGACAGGATACGGCAAGGATGTAGAGTGCAATGTGCCTCATAAGAAAGAGAAGATGATACCGGTGTTTCGGAAACTTTCGGAGAAAATCGGCAGCAGAAACGTTATCTGGAGATATGATCCTATTCTGTTTACGAAGTCCTACACGCCGGAATATCATCTAAGGGCGTTTGAGCAGATTGCGGCTGCACTTTCAGGCTATACAAGCCACTGTGTCATCAGCTTTGCGGATACCTATGCAAAAAACAGGAAGCAGATGAAAGAGTTGGGGGCATACGAACTTTCCGGGGCAGAATTGATTGATTTTGCCGGAAAAATCGGCAGGATAGCATCAGCCAATGGAATGACAGCCGGAAGCTGTGCGGAGCGTATAGATTTATTCGAGTGCGGCATAGAGCATAACTGTTGTATTGATAAGCAGTTGATAGAGGATATTATCGGTTGCAGAATTCATACAGATAAGGATAAAAATCAGCGACCTGAGTGCGGATGTGTTGAAAGCGTGGATATAGGGGCCTACAATACCTGTAAAAACGATTGTAAATACTGTTACGCCAATGACGGTCGGGAAATTATAATAAAAAACTGTAGCAGCTACGATGTAAATTCTCCGTTATTGTGCGGATGTATAACAGAAGAAGACAAAGTAAGCATACGGCAGGTAAAGTCACTGAGGGAGGAGCAGATTATGTTGCCGGGGGTGTAAATATTCTGCACTATGGATAAGGCGCGTTGTTGTCCGAAATCAGATACCAAGTCATAGGCACTGTTCTTGCGGGTGTAAGACAGTGACTGAGTGCAAGGCAGTGCAGGGTGGCAGAAAGACAATGCAGGGTAGGGGCATTGCTGCTGATTGACAGCAGCCGGATAGTATGCTATCCTACAAAAGAAATAACTGCTTATGCAGACAGGAAAGGAGAATATATAATGAACAGAAACAGTGAGGTAATCGCAGCATAAACTGAATATAGGGTACGGGCAGCAGAACGTGTAAGACTTCTGATGCGGTACCGTTTTAGGTAACCTTTCGTGAATACTATAACTTTCGGTTGTAGCACACTTTAAAGGTGTGTTATTTTTATGCTCAAAATAACCGCAGAGGCAGTCACATAAGGGTTGCTTTCTGCGGTATTTTTGTACCTTTTTTGAGGCGAAGTTTAGGGAAGGAGTGGTGTATATGGAGAAATTACATGTGAAAGAGAAAGCGACAACAAAGATAACAACGAAGTACATAACGAAAATGACAATAACGGAGGAAATCAGAAATGAATTTAAAGGATTATGGATTTATGCCCGATATGATGACGGAAAATGAGAGAGGAATTCCTGCAAGAATTGTAGCGGTGCACAAAGAGCGCTATGCATTGGTCTGCGAGTACGGAGAGACTTATGCACGGCTGAAGACGAAGGAATACTATGGCGGGTACGAGGAGTTCCCGACGGTGGGTGACTTTGTGATGATGGATTTTGTCCCCAGTGGAGACAGCCGGATTTTTGCCACACTACCAAGAAAGACTTTCTTTTCCCGCCGAGACCCCACTCCCGGACGGGGAGAGCAGGCGGTAGCAGCGAACTTTGATTACGTGTTTATTATGCAGTCGCTGAATCAGGATTTTAATGAAAGGCGGCTTGAGAGATATCTGACGCTTGCCTGGCAGTCGGGAGCAGTCCCTGTCATTGTGTTGACTAAAGCTGACCTGACAGAAGAATATGAACCGTATATTCGGATTGCGGAAAGAATTGCGCCGGATGTATGCGTACATGTGGTCAGCTCCAGGAACGGATTCGGTTTGGAGGAACTGAGGGCATATCTGAAACCCGGAAATACGATTGCGCTTCTGGGTTCTTCGGGTATCGGCAAATCCAGTCTCGTAAATGCCCTTGCAGAGGAGGAACTGATGAGAGTTAACGGGATACGGGAGGATGACAGTAAGGGGCGTCACACTACCACACACCGTCAACTTATCATGCTGAAGAGCGGTGCCATGATAATTGACACACCGGGTATGCGGGAGTTGGGCATGTGGGATGTCTCTG
>JAEDMI010000151.1 GCA_016303085.1 Acetatifactor sp. | reverse complement strand
GCGGCGACGGATGCGAAGCAGACGCTTTTATGAATGCAGAGGGCTGAACTGTTACAAAATATGAGGGAATGTGTATGTCTGTGCGTATCTATTTGCTCAGCCTGCGGGAAATAAGCGGGCCGGAGCAGACGAAAGACTTTGTACGGCAAGCTGTCCTGCTGGTAGATGAAGTGCGTCGGGAAAAGGCGGAGAAAATTCAAAAACCGGGAGCACAGGCGGTGAGTCTGGGGGCCGGGCTGTTGTTACAAAAAATGGTGCTGGATTATCAAGACGGAGCAGCAGACTGTGAGGAGCAGGATTGTGAAGAGCAGGATTGTGAAGAGCAAAACTGTGAAGTGTTGCATTATGAAGCACGGGAACTTTTGGAATTGTTGAAAACAGGACAGCAGAATGTATCGGAAAGAATTCAAGATTCACAGCGCATCCCTTTGCCATTACAATACCGGTTCGGTCCTCACGGGAAACCGGAAATCGTGGATTTTCCGATGTATTTCAGCCTTTCCCACTCCGGGGATTATGTGCTGTGTGCTGTCTCTGACAGGGAAGTGGGGGCGGATATCCAGAAGCTGCAAGCCGCCGACTTCTCAAAGCTGGCAAGTCGTTTTTTTACGGAAGCGGAATATCAGGCTTTAGAGAAATGTGTCGATGAGGCAGAGCGACAAAAATTGTTCTTTCGGCTGTGGACGAAAAAGGAAGCCTACGGAAAACTGACGGGTCAGGGTGTTGCGGCAATTCTGAATCGGGATGTCTGCTTTACCCCGGATATTGATATATATGAAAAAAGCAGCAGGAGTTTCCCGGAAGGAAAAACAGTGTCTGAGCGTGGGAAGCAGCCGAAGGGATTGCTCCCGGAATGGGTGGAAATTTCAGCGCCGGAGGGATACGCAGTGGCAGTGTGTACAGAGGCAAATGGACCGGAAACCAATACTGTGGGTTAAGTCAGGCGGCAAGGACGCTGTTTTGAGAAGAATATTACTAAGTATTTAGGAGTAAAGCAATGGGACAATTGATGAAGTATCTGAAGGATTATAAGAAGGAGTCGGTTCTGGCACCTCTGTTTAAGCTTTTGGAAGCCTTTTTTGAATTACTTGTACCACTTGTCATGGCAAACATCATTGACAGAGGAATTGAGAATGCCGATATGGGCTATATCGGAAAGATGGGGCTTTGCCTGTTGGGACTGGCAGTGGTGGGGCTTCTGTCTTCCGTGACGGCACAGTTTTTTGCGGCAAAAGCTGCGGTTGGATTTTCCACCAAGCTGCGGCAGGCTCTGTTTGACCATATTCAAAGCCTGAACTTTACCAATATTGATAAGGCGGGTACGTCTACCATGATTACCCGCATGACAAGTGATATCAACCAGGTGCAGTCCGGGGTTAATATGGTGCTGCGCCTGTTCCTGCGTTCTCCGATTATCGTGTTCGGTGCCATGATTATGGCATTCACCATTGATGTGAAAAGTGCGCTGATTTTTGTGGTGGCGATTCCGCTGCTGGCAATCGTGGTGTTCGGCATCATGATGTGGACAATGCCCTTGTACAAGAAGGTACAGGCAAACCTTGACAGGGTGCTGGGAATCACCCGTGAAAATCTCACCGGTGTCCGCGTTATCCGGGCCTTTCACAAGGAGGCTGAGGAGGAAAGCAGATTCCGGGAGTATACCCGGGCTTTGGCTCACAGTCAGACCTTTGTGGGTAAAATCAGTGCTGTCATGAATCCTGTGACATATATGATTGTAAACGCTGCGGTTATCGCACTGATTTACACCGGGGCAATTCAGGTCAATGTAGGTATTTTGACCCAGGGCGAGGTCATTGCCATCCTCAACTATATGTCACAGATTCTGGTGGAACTGGTGAAACTGGCAAACCTGATTATTACCATCACCAAGGCCCTTGCCTGTGCGGATCGTGTTGCAAGTGTGTTTGAGATTCGGAATGAAGAAGCTTTTGCCAAAGAGTGTGATACGAGGGTGGGAGCGGCTTATGAGAAAAATATCGGGGCGCCCTTTCTTCAATTTGATCATGCCGGATTAACTTATGCGGGAGCGGGAGCAGAGACGTTGCATGACATGAACTTTACGGTGAACAGAGGTGAGACCGTAGGGGTTATCGGTGGTACCGGTTCCGGTAAGTCCTCTTTGGTAAATCTGATACCCGGATTTTATCCCGTGACGGAGGGGGCTGTCCGCCTGGAGGGCGTTGATTTGAGAGAGATTCCGGAGGAACAGCTCAGGGAGCGCATCGGTGTTGTCCCCCAGAAAGCAGTATTGTTCAAGGGAACGATTCGGAGCAATTTGCAGTGGGGCAAGCCGGATGCTACCGAGGAGGAGATGTGGAGAGCCATTGACCTTGCCCAGGCCAGAGAGGTGGTGGAGGGAAAGGCCGGAAAACTGGACGCGAAGATTGCACAAAACGGTAAGAATCTTTCCGGCGGACAGAGACAGCGGCTCACCATTGCCAGAGCTTTGGTGCGAAAGCCCGAAATATTGATTCTGGATGACAGTGCTTCTGCTCTCGATTATGCTACCGATGCAAAGCTGCGGGCTGCATTGAGAGAATTGGAAGGAAATACTACCACCTTTATCGTCTCTCAGAGAGCTTCTACCATTCGCCATGCGGATAAGATTATTGTTTTGGATGACGGTGAGATGGCAGGTATGGGAACTCATGATGAGCTGTTACGGAGTTGTGATGTTTACAGAGAAATTTATTACTCTCAATACCCGGAGGAGCGGCTGAAGGCGGCAAAAGCCGGAAAAGAAGCGAAGGGTGAAATAAGAACAGAAACAGAGGAAGGAGGGGAGCAGAATGTCAGATAAAAAGATTGCGGAGAAAAAATCCGGTCAGATTGTGACGATGAAAAAGGTTTTAAACTATATACGAAAGTACTGGCTGATGGTAGGGTTTTCTCTGATACTGGCTGCGGTGACCGTTGTGCTCACCCTCTATATTCCTATCCTCACCGGAGATGCGGTAGATTTGATTCTGGAGAAGGGGAAGGTGGATTTTACCGGTGTCTTTGCCATCATGAAGAAAATTGCCGTGGCAGTTGCCGTTACGGCGGTGGCTCAGTGGGTGATGAATACCTGTAACAACCACATTACCTATCATGTGGTAAAGGATATTCGTGAGGCTGCGTTTCACAGGCTGGAGGAGCTGCCCTTAAAGTATCTGGATTCCAAGGCTTACGGCGATATTGTCAGCCGTGTGGTTGCGGATGTGGACACCTTTGCGGACGGTCTGCTTATGGGCTTTACACAGTTGTTTACAGGTGTGCTTACGATTCTTGGTACCTTGATTTTTATGATGATTACCAATGTTCCCATTGCTCTGGTGGTTGTATGTATTACACCCGTATCCTTTCTGGTAGCCAGATTTATTGCCACCAGGACTTACTCTATGTTTAAACTGCAGTCCGAGACCAGAGGGGAACAAACTTCTTTAATTGAGGAAATGATTGGAAACCAGAAGATTGTAAAGACCTTTTCCCGTGAGAAGGCGGTGAAGGAGGAATTCGCGGAAATCAACGGAAGGCTGGAAAAGTGCTCCCTAAAGGCTATTTTCTTCTCTTCTCTGACAAATCCCTGCACCCGTTTTGTCAACAGTCTGGTGTATGCCGGTGTAGGTATTTTCGGTGCTTTTGTGGCAATCAGGGGCGGTATCAGCGTAGGGCGTCTGTCCTGCTTCTTGAGCTATGCAAACCAGTATACAAAGCCCTTTAATGAAATTTCCGGAGTCGTGACGGAACTACAGAATGCGCTGGCTTGCGCGGGACGTATTTTTGAACTTATTGACGAGGAACCCCAGGTACCTGAGGCGGAGAATGCCAGAGTGTTAGAAAATGCACAGGGCAATGTAAAACTGGAGAATGTCTATTTCAGCTACGTGCCTGAAAAGAAGCTGATTGAGGATTTCAACCTGGAGGTAAAGCCGGGACAGCGCGTGGCTATCGTAGGCCCTACGGGCTGCGGGAAGACCACGGTCATCAACCTGCTGATGAGGTTCTACGATGTGAACAGCGGCAGTATTAAGGTGGACGGAACAGATATCCGGGATATGACCAGAGGCAGCCTGCGTACAAATGGTTTTGCAGGAGACCTGGCTGAGAGCGGGCACCATCCGTGACAACATCCGTATGGGTAAGCCGGAGGCCACGGAGGAAGAGGTGATTCAAGCTGCAAAAGCCGCTCATGCCCACAGCTTTATCAAGCGGCTTCCGCAGGGTTATGACACTGTTATTTCAGAGGACGGAGGAAGTCTTTCCCAGGGGCAGAAGCAGCTGCTTTGCATTGCCAGAGTGATGCTTTGTCTGCCACCCATGTTGATTTTGGATGAGGCAACCTCCTCCATCGATACCCGTACAGAATTAAAGATTCAAAATGCATTCGCCACCATGATGGAGGGCAGAACCAGCTTTATTGTTGCCCATCGTCTCTCCACCATACAGGAGGCAGACATTATTCTCGTCATGAAGGACGGCAACATCATCGAGCAGGGCAATCATGAAAGTCTTCTTGCCAAAGGCGGATTCTACGCCAACCTGTACAACAGCCAATTCGCAGGTTAGCCATGAGCAGGGCGCCATACAGATAAAAACAGCAGCCGGGGGGAGCTTGCTCACTCCGGCTGCTGTTTTTATCTGTATGTGCATCGTGCGAAGCACGTGGTCCGGCTAATTGCGAAGCAATTAACCGGACGCGCTGCGAGGAGGCAGGAATTGCGGCTTTGAAAACTGTAAAGATATTTGCGTAAGAGCCGATATACTAACTAAGTGTATCGGCTTATTATAATATCTGACAAATAGAAAATGAGAACTTTAGGGTAAAACAGGGCGGGAAACCGGGGGATGTATATGAAAGTTGAAAAACCAATCTTGATAAATGCGGGCGGAGAGTATGCAAACGATAGCATGGGAGGCTATAGAGTTACAGAAGCAAGACATACCGGGCAGGGAGAGAATAAGCGTGTCAGAGATAAACGGAAGACTGTATATGCCGGAGAATTGAATCAGGGAAACACACTGCGGGAAAGAATTGCCGCAAAGAAGGAACAGGCTCAAAAGCAGGCAATGAAGGTGGTGGGAGATGCCTTTTCCGGTGACAGGGTGGTGGATGAAGACTTGGAGTGCAGGCGGCAGCATGTGGCTGAATTGAAGGATGAGAGAAAGACACTGCAGGAGGAGATGGCAGGTGTTGCAGAGCGCAGAGAAAATCTGGAGAAGGCCCATGAAGCAGGAGATGTGTCACAGGCGGATTATTTTGCCGAAGTGAAGAACCTTTCCCGGGAGGAACAGGATTACCGGGCAAAGCTGGCGGATAATGAAAATACAGTTCAGGAGGAGAATGCCGTGATACGCGGCACAAGGCTGGAGCGTCTGAAACATAATCCCATGGGTGAAGCCAGAGAGCAGGCTGATGCCATTCTGGAGGCAGCAGGAGAAGAAGTTGTCGGTATGGCGATGGAGGACGCAAAGGAGAAAATTGACAAGGAAAGCGAGAAGCGGGAGGAACAGGCCGAGGCAATCGAGGAGAAGAGAGAGGAACAGGAGAAAATTCTGGACAAACGAAAGGAGCGGAGGCAGCAGGCTGAGGAACTTGCGGAATCTGTGCCTGTGGCAGAACTGGTGTCGGCAGACAAACTGCAGGATGAGGTGAAGCAGGAGGTACAGAACATTCTGGATAAAATGAAGCTGTTGGCTGAGGACATCAAGGGTGCGGCAGTGGATGAGCTGTTGTAGAAACGGATAAGCACACAATTACGCCTTTTGCATAGCATATACAAAGCTATGCGGGAGGCGTTTTTTTATGGCGCTTATTTTTTTTGATTCGGGCCACGGAGGAGTCAATCCGGGCGCAACCTACAACGGACGGCAGGAAAAGGATGACGCACTGGCCCTGACCTTGGCGGTGGGGAATATTCTGGAAGCAAACGGTATGGATGTCTATTATACAAGAACCACGGACATCTATGAATCACCTTATCAGAAAGCCATGGAGGCCAACGCGGTGGGAGCCGATTACTTTGTGTCCATCCATCGGAATTCCAGCCCGTATCCCAACCAATATACGGGAATC
>JAEDMI010000150.1 GCA_016303085.1 Acetatifactor sp. | reverse complement strand
TAGAGGATGCTACGATTGTCTCTGTTCATTTTGTTGATGAACCTGATTTTGAAAAAGGCGGAGTCCAGAATGTTACAGTAGCGTTAATGGATGTTGCAGAAAATATTACTGTTATGACATCTACGCTCAGTATTTCTCCTGTATTAAAGGAATTAACATGGGAAGCAGGAAGCGATTGCCCTACGGCAGATGATTTTACCCTGACCGGTGAGGAAAGGGAGCTTCTGACGACAGAACTGGATACCTCAAAGCCGTCGAAGCAGAATGTTACCTTAAAAGTGGATGGTGAGATTTATAATTCCGTTTTGAATGTAGTGGATACGATTGCGCCTACAGTGCAAGTGCAGAATGTTTTCGGATTTACGAATCTTCCCGTTCCGGCGGAAAAGTTTGTGGTATCGGTTGAGGATGTAACAGAGGTTACTGTAGACTATGCCGAGGAGCCGGATTTATCGGTTCCGGGAATCGTAAACGTGACGCTAGTCTTTACCGATGAGGGAAATAACCGGACCATGGCAGAGGCAGAGCTCACTCTGGAGGAAGATACGGAACCGCCGGTAATTGCCGGGGCAAGAGATATTGTTTACATAATGGGAACTACCATTTCCTATCGGAAAAACATTATTTTGAAAGATAACTGTGAAGAGGGATTACTGCTCAACGTAGACAGCAGTCAGGTGAATACAGAGGTTGAAGGTGTATATCCTGTGACTTATACAGCCACCGACTATGCCGGAAACAGCACATCTGTCACTGTGAATGTGACGGTGAAGCCTATGGTTTACGATGTAAATGAGGTGTATGGTTATGCTGATGCGGTACTTGCCTCCATTTTTACGGAAGGAATGTCTGAGTACGATAAATTGTGGGCAATTTACAGTTATGTAAAGGGTAATATCGGGTATATCAATCATTCGGATAAGGGAGACTGGGTGAAGGCTGCCTATGAGGGATTGGTTGAAAAATCGGGTGATTGTTATGTTTACGCCTGCACTACAAAGGTACTTTTGGACAGGGCGGGCATCACCAATATGGATATTGCAAAGATTCCCGCAAAGACAAGCCATTATTGGAATCTTGTTGATATCGGAGAAGGCTGGTATCATTTGGATACTACACCCAGAAAAGACCACCCCACCATTTTTTACTGGACGGATGAACAGCTGATGGAATATTCGTCAAAACATAATAACTCACATAATTATGATCATGATGCCTATCCGAAGGTGAATTAGAGCCTTGAGGGAACAGTAAGGAGCGCAAATGAAGAAACTGGGAATTATCGGCGGACTGGGTCCTATGGCGACTACATATTTTTTATATCTTTTGACACGAATGAGCAGGGCGGAGAGTGATCAGGAGCATATGGAAATTCTGATGCACAGTAAGCCGTCAATTCCTGACCGAACAAGGTATATTCTGGGTTTGAGTCAGGAAAATCCGGTACATGAGATGATTGATATTGGTCTGGAATTAAAGGAAATGGGTGCTGAGATGATTGCAATTCCCTGTATTACGGCACATTATTTTCACGGGGAATTGGAGAAGGGCATCGGTGTCAAGGTTTTGCATGCGGTGAGGGAGACAGCGGAATATTTGAAAGAGGCGGGTGTGGATAAAGTCGGCATCATGGCTACGGACGGTACCGTACAAAGCGAACTGTTTCCTGATGTATTCAGCCGCTATGGGATTGCAACCGTAAATCCGTGTGAGGAGTCCCAGCGGATGATTATGGAACTGATATATCGCCAGATAAAGTCAGGCGAGAAGGGAAACATAGATGAACTCATCCGGGTTGGAGAAGAATTGTTTGCTGAGGGAGCCCAAGTCAATCTGCTGGGCTGTACGGAGCTGTCTCTGCTGAAAAGAGATTTCCGGCTGCCGGCAGGGTATCTGGATGTGATGGAAGTGCTGTCCGGAAGGGCGGTACAGGAGTGCGGCAGATTTGATGAGAGGTTTCGACATCTGATTACACAATAGAAAGGCTTGATAAATATGCAGAATAATGTACTGGACTATTTGGATGAAACGGTTGTAAGAGTACCGGAAAAGACGGCCTTTTCGAACGGAACCGACGAAATGACCTTCTCGGAGGTGGACAGAGCCAGCAGAGCAATCGGAACATGGCTTCATCAAAAGAGTATATACAAGAAGCCGGTTGTAGTATTTATGAATAAGCATCCAAAAGAGGTGACGGCTTTTTTTGGTGTGGTCAGGGGAGGATGTTTCTATGTGCCGATTGATGAAGAGATGCCCCGTGTTCGTATTGACCTGATTTTGGAAAATCTGAAGCCGGAGATTATTCTCTGTGATGAGCGGACCGCAAAGCTGGCGGAAACGTTTTCATATAAAGCGGAAATTGTTCTGTACGATGAAATTTGCGGAACAAAGATTGATGATGACGCGTTGCGGGAAATTCATGCTAAAGCCATAGATACGGATCCCATCTATGTGGTATTTACCTCCGGGTCAACAGGGATACCCAAAGGAGTAGCTGCCTGTCATCGCTCGGTGCTGGATTACATTGAACATCTGTCCGAGGTTCTTGAGTTTGATGAAAATACTGTGTTCGGCAATCAGACGCCGCTTTATTTTGATGCCTGTCTGAAAGAACTTTATCCCACATTAAAGTATGGTGCCACAACATATCTGATTCCCAAGGAAAAGTTTATGATGCCTGTGAAGCTGGTGGAATTCCTGAACGAGTATCATATTAACACAATATGCTGGGTGGTATCTGCGCTGACAATGATTTCGGCTTTTAACACTTTTAAAACAGTGGTTCCGCAATACCTTCATACAATTGCTTTCGGGAGCGAGGTCTTTCCCATAAAGCAATTTAACAGATGGCGAGAGGTGCTGCCGGAGGCAAAATTTACCAATCTCTACGGACCTACGGAAGGAACAGGCATGTGCTGCTATTACAAGGTTGAGAGAGAGTTTGAATTGGACGAGGCTATTCCTATCGGAAGACCCTTTGCAAATACGGAAATTTTGCTGCTGAAAGAGGATAATACACTTGCCGGGCAGGGAGAAACAGGTGAAATCTGCATTCGGGGAACGTCATTAACCCTTGGATATTACAATAATTTTGAAAAGACGAGCGAGGTGTTTGTACAGAACCCTTTGAATACAGCCTATCCGGAATTGATATACCGCACAGGTGATTTGGGACGGTACAATGAATATGGGGAACTTATCTTTGTATCCCGTAAGGATTATCAGATAAAGCATATGGGACACCGTATAGAACTGGGCGAGATAGAAGTAAATGTCAATATGCTTGACAATGTGAAAATATCGGGTTGTATCTATGATGGGCAGAATGGTAAAATTGTGCTATACTATGTTGGGGATATAGAGGAGAAGGAACTGATTGCACTGCTGAAGGATAAGCTTCCCAGATATATGATTCCCAACTATGTCAGAAAGTTGGAGCAGATGCCATTTACTGCAAACGGGAAGATTGACAGAGTAACTCTGATGAAGAATCATCAGGAGAAAACAAAATAAGAGAAAGAGGTAAATCATGGAAGAATTATTGGAAATTTTGCAGGAACTTCACCCGGATGTGAACTTTGAGGAGGAGGAACATCTGATTGACGATAAAATTCTGGACTCCTTCGACATTATTTCGATTATCTCGGAAATAGCCGAGCAATTTGATGTGGTGATTTCTGCCGAGCATATATTGCCGGAGAACTTTAACTCTGCGAAGGCATTATACGAGCTGATTAAGCAGCTGGAGGACGAGGACTGAGATGCTGTTTACATCCTATAGGTTTTTGGAGTTCCTGCTGATCCTTTTGCTGCTGTATTACATACTTCCGGCAAAGTGGCAGTGGAAAGTTCTGTTGCTTGCCAGCTTTGTGTTCTATTTCTGGGCAAGTCCGATATACTGTGTTTATATTGCGTTAACTATTTTCACCACATGGTATGCAGGCAGAAAAATAGAGGCATTGCGGGAAAAGAGTGCCTCTTTTTTGCGTGAGCAGAAAGAGAATCTCAGCAAGGAAGAGAAAAAGAGTTATAAAGCGAAAATTAAGCACAGAACATGGATATGGACGCTTTCCTGTCTGTTGCTGAATCTTGGTATTCTGGCGGTGGTGAAGTATACCAATTTTGTAATCTCAAACATTAATTCTGTGATAAAAGCAGTGGGAAGCGTCGGGGAACTGAGCTTTGTGGACATGATTGTACCTCTGGGCATATCCTTTTATACCTTTCAGGCAATGGGATATATTATTGATGTTTACAGGGGAACTGTGGAGGCAGAGAAGAATGTATTCCGTTTTGCACTGTTTGTTTCCTTTTTCCCACAGTTGATTCAAGGCCCAATCAGCAGATTCGGAGATTTAAAGAAGATGCTCTTTCAGGAGCATCCTTTTGACAGAAAGACGTTTTCCTTTGGACTTCAGCGTATTCTGTGGGGATACTTTAAAAAGCTTGTAATTGCGGATCGTATTCTGACAGGCGTCAACACACTGATTCATGAGGCTGATATTTACAATGGAGCCTATGTATTTGTGGGTATGCTGTTCTATGCGCTGGAGCTTTATGCGGATTTTACCGGCGGCATCGACATAACAATCGGTATCGCTCAAACCATGGGTATCGAGGTGACGGAAAACTTCAGAAGGCCCTATTTTTCCAAGAATATCAAGGAATACTGGAACAGATGGCATATTACTATGGGTTCCTGGTTTACGGATTACATATTTTATCCCATTTCTGTATGCAAACCCATGCTAAAACTTTCAAAGTTTTCGCGTAATCATTTTGGAGAGGTAATCGGTAAAAGAGTACCGGTGTATCTGTCTTCCTTTGTTGTATGGTTCGCCACCGGCATCTGGCATGGCGCCAGCTGGAATTTTATAGCATGGGGGCTGGGTAACTGGCTGGTGATTATGGTCTCCCAGGAACTTGAACCTCTTTACAAGAAATTCCATGACAGGTTTCATGTGAATGGTAAGTTTGGCTTCAGCATGTTCCAGGTTGTGAGAACTGTTTTGCTGATGAGTTGTCTGCGTCTGTTTGACTGCTACCGGGATGTACCTCTTACTTTTCGCATGTTCGGCAGTATGTTCAGTGCGGGAAACTGGAATATATTATGGGACGGTTCACTGCTAAACATCGGATTGACCGTAACGGATTATTTTATTCTGCTGTGTGGACTGCTTCTTCTGATTGCGGTAAGCCTGCTGCAACGCACCGGAAGTGTGAGAGAGAAGATTGCAAGTCTGCCTTACTGGGGCAAATTCATTCTCTGGTATGGCCTGTTTTTGGTGGTGCTGTTGATGGGAGCTTACGGAATCGGTTATGATTCCAGCCAGTTCATTTACAATCAATTCTAGAGAAAAGGTGGTACACGGATGAATGTAAAAAAATATGGCAGAGGAATTGCCGCCTTTCTGATTGTGATTTGCAGTTTATATTTGTTGCAGAGACTGTTGATGCCAAAGTATGTGGATGATGTGATAGAGGGTGCTCTCATTGCCGAATATTATGAGGAGGACAAGGAACACGATGTGATTTTTATCGGGGACTGTGAAGTGTACGAAAACTTTTCGCCTGCGGTTTTGTGGCAGGAGTACGGAATTCACAGTTATATACGGGGAAGCGCACAGCAGCTTATCTGGCAGTCGTATTATCTGCTGGAGGATACCCTCCGATATGAAACACCTGAGGTGGTAGTGTTCAATGTCCTGTCCATGAAGTATAATGAGCCTCAGAAAGAAGCATACAACAGGATGTCTTTGGAGGGAATGAGATGGTCCTCCTCAAAGCTACGAGCAATTCAGGCATCTATGACAGGCAGAGAAAATCTGGAGGATTATCTGTTCCCCATACTCAGATATCATTCCAGATGGAGCGAACTGCAGGCCGGTGACTTTGAGCATATGTTTCAGGTGCCGAAGGTCTCACATAACGGTTATTATATGAGGGTGGATGTGAAGGCGGCTGAGAACATACCGGAAGCCAAGCCTCTGGCTGACTACCGGTTCGGAGAAAATGCGTATTCCTATCTGGATAAAATGGTTCAGTTGTGTGAGGACAAAGGCATTCAACTGATTTTGATAAAAGCGCCAAGCCTATATCCCTACTGGTATGACGAATGGGAAGTCCAGATGGAAGAGT
>JAEDMI010000149.1 GCA_016303085.1 Acetatifactor sp. | reverse complement strand
ATGTTTCTCTGGGTTCTCTGCTTGTCTATGCCGGACTGATGATTCAACTCTTGATTTGCGGACAGACAGGCTTCTTTGCTGAGATGACGCAGGGACAGCTGATAGAAATGTATATTGTATTTGGATGTCTGCTGATTCTGGCATACTGGAAGCACAGAGAAAACATTAAGCGCCTGATTCATGGAAATGAAAGAAAGACCTATCTGTTTAAAAAGAATAAAGTAGAAGTGGAAGGCGAAAAGCCGGAAGCAGCTGTGAACGATGGAAAAGAGAATAACTAGAAGACGCAAAGACGTCGGAAAAGAGGACCTATGGCAAGAATTAGTATTTTAGGCGGAGGAAGTTGGGGAATTGCCCTTGCAGTGCTGTTACATAAAAACGGACATGAAATCTGCGTGTGGTCCGCGCTGGAGTCCGAGATAGAAATGTTGAAGGAAAATCATGAACACAAAATGCTGCCCGATGTGATTCTGCCGGAAGATACCGTGTTTACCACAGATGACCGTGAGGCAGTGGAAGGGAAGGATTTGCTTGTTATGGCTGTGGCCAGCTCTTTTACCAGAGTCACTGCGAAACGCATCGGCAGCCTTGTGACACCGGGGCAAAAGATATTGAATGTGGCAAAGGGCATTGAAGAACACACAGTCATGACTCTTTCCGAAATCATTGAGCAGGAAATTCCACAGGCGGATGTGGCTGTAATGTCCGGTCCCTCCCACGCGGAGGAGGTTGGCAGAGGAATTCCCACCACTATTGTCGTGGGTGCAAAAACCAGAGCAACCGCAGAATATATTCAGAATCTGTTTATGAATGAAGTGTTCCGTGTCTATATCAGTCCTGATGTGCTTGGCATGGAGCTGGGTGGCTCCCTGAAAAATGTTGTGGCGTTGGCCGCAGGAATTGCGGATGGTCTGGGCTACGGAGATAATACTAAGGCGGCACTGATTACCAGAGGTATCACGGAGATAGCAAGACTGGGAACCGCTATGGGAGGAAAGTTTGAGACCTTCTGCGGTCTGACCGGTATCGGTGACTTGATTGTAACCTGCGCCAGCATGCACTCCAGAAACCGCCGTGCCGGTATCCTGATTGGACAGGGCAAGAGCTGCGAGGAGGCCATGAATGAGGTAAAGATGGTGGTGGAGGGTGTCTACTCCGCAAAGGCAGCTATGGAACTTGCGAAAAAGTATGATGTGCAGCTCCCCATTATTGAGCAGGTAAATGCTGTTTTATTTGAAGGAAAGAGCGCGGATCAGGCGGTGAAGGACTTGATGCTACGGGATAAAAAGATTGAGGTTCCGGCATTCCCCTGGCCGGAGGAATAGAAAAATGGAAGCCGGTATTTTTTCTGACTGCCATGGATAACTATAGACAGGTATTGAAAACGCCGGCAAATCTGCCGGCGTTAAACTTATCTGTAAATGGCATCCACGATTTCTTTTGCTGTTGTGGGTTTGTTCATGGTGTAAATATGGATATCATTTACACCGTTTTCCTGCAAGTCCCGGATCTGGCGTATAGCGTAATCGATACCTGCCTTACGCATGTCCTCGGGATTTTCTCCGTAGGTGGCAATGATGTCCGCCAAAGCCTTGGGAACGCTGGAGCCTGCAAGGGTGATTGTGGTTCCAATCTGCTTGGCAGAGGTGATAGGCATAATTCCTGCGCAGATAGGAATTGTGATTCCTTTCTTCTCTGTTTTTTCAAGAAAACTGTAGTAAAAATCGTTATCAAAGAATAATTGGCTGATTAGAAATTCCGCACCGGCGTCCTGCTTTTTCTTTAGATTGTTTAGGTCAGATTCCAGACTGAAGGACTCAAAATGCTTCTCCGGGTAGCATGCTCCTGCCATATGTAAATCTGTATTTTCCTTTAAAAACTTCATCATGTCACTGGCATGGGCGAAGTCTCTGGATGCAAACTGCTCATCACTCATATCTCTGGGGCGGTCGCCGCGAAGCGCAAGCACGTGGTTGATACCTTTGTCTCGGAGAGCTTTACATACCTCTAAAAGCTGGTTCTCCCTGCTGCCCACGCAAGTCAAATGCGCCATGGCATCAATGCCAAGATGATTCTGGATATAGGATGCAATCTCCACCGTCTTTCCGGACCGACTTCCGCCTGCACCGTAGGTAACGCTGATAAAATCGGGAGAGAGCTTTGCCATGGCATCCAAAATCTCAAATGCAGCTTCAAATTCACCGTCCTTTTTGGGAGGAAATACCTCAAAAGAGATGGAACGCTTGTTTTCAAACACATTCTGTATCATAAAAAATATCCTTTCGTTGTATAAAATTCAGGCAAATTCAGCATAAAGACATAGTATCATGGCAGAAATTTTTTTTCAAGGAAAAAGAGCTTTCTTGCTTTTCTCTATTAGATAGTGTAACATAAAGGCATGTGTATTTCGGAACTATAGATGTAGGAAAACAAAGCGGAAAGAGAAATAAACACATGAATATGGAGGATAATATGGAGCAACAGGGATTTCAGGGAACAGGTGAATATGTAGCAAGCGAGGAACTGATGGCAAGCGTCAATATCGCCATTGCGCTGAAGAAACCGCTATTAATCAAGGGAGAGCCCGGTACCGGAAAGACCATGTTGGCTGAGGCAGTGGCAAAGGCTCTGGGCAAAAAACTGATTATCTGGAATATCAAATCAACCACAAAAGCTCAGGAGGGACTTTATGTATATGATACCATCCAGCGCCTTTATGACGGACAGTTCGGTGAAGAAGGAGTAAATGATATTTCCCGCTATATCAAGCTGGGAAAGCTGGGAGAAGCCTTCGACAGCGATGAACAAGTGGTTCTCCTGATTGACGAGATAGATAAGGCTGATTTGGAATTTCCAAATGACCTGTTGTGGGAGCTGGATCAGATGGAATTTTATATCAACGAAACCAAACGTACCGTGAAGGCTAAACAGCGACCTATCGTCATCATTACATCCAATGCGGAGAAGGAGTTGCCCGATGCGTTCCTGCGCCGCTGTATTTTCCACTACATTGACTTCCCCAATCAGGAGTTGATGGAGGAAATTGTAAAAGTTCACTTCCCTGATGTGGAAGAAAATCTGCTGAAGAATGCCATGGAGGTATTCTACAATATCAGAGCAATACGTGACATCCGCAAAAAACCCAGCACCTCGGAGCTGATCGACTGGGTCAATGCTCTGCAAATCGGGGGTATTCCCGCGGATAGAATCAAGCAGGCGCTTCCGTTTATCGGCGTGGTGGTAAAGAAGGATGAGGATTTGGAACTGGTAAGACAGAATCCACTGATGTAATATAGGAAGGTATATTTGTGCACACTCAGGCCTGAATTGTAATCGGGATAAATTAATGACTAAGGGTGCGATTGAGAGGTTCTATGTTCATACAATTTTTTCAAACATTACGTGATAAAGGGCTCCGTGTTACTCTGGGTGAATGGCTGACCTTACAGGAGGCCCTGGATAAGGGGCTTTGCAATAGTTCGTTGACTCAGTTTTACTATGTCGCCCGCATGATTCTGGTTAAAAGTGAAGCTGACTTTGATAAATTTGATATGGCTTTTGAGGAATGCTTCAAACCTGCTCAAAAGGAAACAGAAGTCGGCCGGGAAATGCTGCGTTGGCTGGATAAGTCTGACATGCTGGAGCTGGCGCACGAGGAAGCCCGGGCGCACCTGAACCAGATAGAGGATATTCAGGTTGACAAGGAACAGGTAGAGGAAACCTTTAAGCAGCGACTACGCGACCAGAACGAAGAGCACAATGGCGGAAGCTTCTGGATAGGCACCATGGGAAAAACCTCCTTCGGAAATATGGGAGGAAATGTGGGTGGTGTGCGCGTGGGCGGACAGACAGGTTATCAGTCCGCGTTTTCCGTGGTCGGCGCCAGAAAGTACAGGGATTTCAGGGATGACAGGGTGTTGGATAACAGACAGTTTCAGCTGGCTTTCCGTAAGCTGAGACAATTTTCCAGCAAGCTGGATATTCCGGAAACGGAACTGGACATAGACGGCACCGTAAACAAGACCTGCAACAACGGCGGCTGTCTGCAGATTGTGATGCAGAAGCCCAGAAAAAATGCGGTAAAGCTTTTGCTCCTCATGGATTCCGGCGGCACCATGATTCCCTTCAGCAGTCTGTTAAATGACCTGTTTCAGGCAGTGCATAAATCAAACCATTACAAGGATGTAAAGACCTATTACTTCCACAACTGCATCTATAGCAAGCTGTACAAGACACCGGAGTGTGAGAACGGGGACTGGATTGACACGGAATGGATGTTCCGCAATGTGGACAGTGATTATAAGGTGATTATCGTTGGGGATGCGGCTATGGCTCCCGAGGAACTATACTCGGACACGGGAAATTACAGAGGTCCAAACGGCGGATTATCCGGCTATGAGTGGCTGAAGCTGGTGAAAAAGAAATATAAAAAGGTAGTCTGGCTGAATCCCAAAATGGCTCCGGGACGCGCACCCTGGCGTGAAGCGGAGACTGCATTGAAAGAACTTTTCCCCATGTACAAGCTGACTGTGGACGGTCTGAATCAGGCTATGGTAAAGCTGATGATGAATAAATAACAGATAGAATTGTAATTCAACAGTTGACATGAATCAGCGGATTATGTATAATGACCTCATATTTCATGAAATAATAGGAATGCGATGAAGAGAAAGAGTACTGTTAATCTACTTTTCACAGAGAGTTGCCGGGTGGTGAGAGGCGCGAGAAGCTTAACGGGAATACATCTCGGAGCAGCAAACCCAAATGCAATTAGTATCGCAGAGTAGGCTTTGACGGAAGGCCCCGATATCAGCCGAAGGTATTGATAGATACCTGTTAAGCCGTAAAGTGTGAGCTTTATGGGAACATTAGGTGGTAACGCGAGTCAGGACTCGTCCTTTTGAAAGAGGACGGGTCTTTTTTATTTCATGAGGAAGATAGATGACAAACCGGAGATGACACGCCGGAAGCTGTCTGAGGAAAGACGGTTGGAAAGGTGAGAAGGAGGAGACATGCAGATTTATGAAGAATTGATTGCAAGAGGACTTCTTGCACAGGTGACAAACGAGGAGGAAATCCGTGAGCTTATTAACAACGGCAAAGCAACCTTTTATATCGGCTTTGACTGTACCGCGGACAGCCTGACGGCAGGGCATTTCATGGCGCTGACATTGATGAAACGCTTACAGATGGCAGGGAACAAGCCCATTGCCCTGATTGGCGGCGGTACTACCATGATTGGTGACCCTTCCGGAAGAACGGACATGAGAAAGATGCTGACTATTGAGGATATTCAGCACAATGCGGATTGCTTCAGGCGCCAGATGGAGAATTTCATTGATTTCTCAGAAGGTAAGGCGTTGATGGTAAACAATGCGGATTGGCTGTTAAAGTTAAATTACGTGGAGCTGCTTCGTGAGGTGGGAGCATGCTTCTCTGTCAATAACATGCTTCGCGCGGAGTGCTACAAACAGCGTATGGAAAAGGGTCTGAGTTTTCTGGAGTTCAATTACATGATTATGCAGAGCTATGATTTCTATCACATGTTCCAGCATTACAACTGTAATCTGCAGTTTGGCGGTGACGACCAGTGGAGCAACATGCTGGGAGGTACGGAGCTGATTCGTAAGAAGCTGGGTAAGGATGCTCATTGTATGACAATTACACTGCTGACGGATTCCCAGGGCAAGAAGATGGGTAAGACGGCAGGAAATGCAGTATGGCTTGACCCCAACAAGACTTCACCCTTTGATTTCTATCAGTACTGGAGAAATGTATCCGATGCGGATGTCATGAAGTGTATCCGTATGCTGACCTTCCTGCCTCTGGAGCAGATTGACGAGATGGATAAATGGGAAGGCAGCCAGTTGAACCGTGCAAAGGAAATTTTGGCATATGAGCTGACACAGATGGTTCACGGAACAGAAGAGGCAGAAAAGGCACAGGAGAGCGCGAGGGCTCTGTTTGCAGGCGGCGGAAGCGCTGCGGAGATGCCTACCTGTGAGCTGGAGGAAGGTGATTTCTTAAACGGAACCATTGATATCCTGGGAGTATTGGTAAAAGCAGGATTGACCGCTTCCCGTTCCGAGGCAAGACGTGCCGTGGAGCAGGGCGGAGTTACCGTTGACAACGAGAAGGTGACAGATATTAAGACCGCTT
>JAEDMI010000148.1 GCA_016303085.1 Acetatifactor sp. | reverse complement strand
ATGGATCCCATATGTGTAGATGATGAGAAGACGAATGAAATGAAGCAAATGGTGGCGAACGTTATCGGCGGGATGGAGGGAGAAGTTACCTTCCACGACTTCAGAATCGTGCAGGGCCCGACCCATACCAACCTGATTTTCGATGTGGCGGTACCGTTTGATTATCAGATGACGGATGCAGAGGTCGTAAGCTATATCCAGGGGAAAATTACCGAAATAGATAAGAATTACTATGCGGTGATTGAGGTGGATAAGGCATATTGCTGAAAAAAAGACGAACACTAATGGAAAAAATTGTAGATCGGAAATTTATATGAACAAAGAAAGACGGGAATATTTGGAATATGGATTATTAACAGTGGTGTCCCTGCTATGCTATTTGTTGGTACTGCAGGTGTTGACCGGTCAATACCTATGGGAACACAACACGTTTAATACTTATGCATTACAGGCTGATTCGTGGAGACAGGGAAGACTTGATCTTGGCGAGAATTACAGCTGGCTGGAAATTGCAGAATACAATGGGAAGTATTATTGCAGCTTTCCGCCGTTTCCCTCTTATGTATTATTCCCGTTAACTTTGATTTTGGGAAGTAATACACCGGATGGACTGGTTTTGCTTTTATTTGATGTTATGGCAGTTATTTTTCTTTATAAGATTGCGATAGCGCTGAAGCTTTCACCGGGTGCAGCAGCATTGAGCGCATTGTTTTTTTCTATTTGTACAAATATGGCATTTGTGATCTTTGTTCCATATGTCTGGTTTTTTGCACAGACATTAAGTTATAGTCTGGCTGCTGCTGCAATTTACTATGCCCTAAAAGGAAAGGGCAGTTTATCCCTGTTTCTCTGGAGCTGCGGTGTGGGATGCAGACCGATGCAGGCGTTTTTTGTTCCTGTTTTGTTATTGATTTTATATCATAAGGAGAGAGAAAAGCATCCGGAAGAAAAATGGTATATGCTTATCCTGAATAAAGCCTATTGGGGGCTTCCGGCACTTGGCGTCGCCATTTCTTATATGGTACTAAATTATCTGAGATTTGGTAACATTGTAGAATTCGGACATAATTATCTGCCGGAATTTGTGTATGAGCATAAGCAGTTTTCAACCGATTACATTGCCGGCAATTTTGGGATGCTGATGAATCTTCCTGACTTTACGGAAGAAGGACGGATGATGATAGATCATTTTGGGAATCTGAATTTTCTGTGGGTAAATCCGGCGATACTGTTTACCGTTTTAGGGATCATATTTGTTTGTATAAAAAAAGAAAAAGAAGCTGCTTTACTTGGGGGAATAACAGTATTACTATCGGTGGTTTATCTGATTGTGACCATGATGCATGCAACCATGGGCGGGTGGCATTTTGGAAATCGCTATACAAATGATATCCTGCCGTGGCTGTTTGTTTGTCTTGCTTTGGTAGTGGCAAAGCACAGCAGATTGGTCAAATGGCAGGTCCCCTTTGCGATTTGGGGAATACTATTTAATGTGGTTGGAACCATTATTGTGTATAACGGACTGGGCTGAGGCTTATGAAAGAGCATGAGAACACCATGTGGGGATAAAAATGGGAATTGATTTGTATGTCGTTTGGAAATGGTTGAAGGAAAAGACATTGAAGTACAGAGTGCTGCTTATTTGTCTCGCAGAACTTATTTTTATAGCCGGTTATGCGTGGATGACGCTAACGGGGGAAACGGTAGATATTTCTTTTGCCGGAGCAACGGAGGATTTTTGTACCGAGGGAATTACTCTTGACAGAGGCATCTATGATATTTCTTTGAGGTATAGGGCTGCAGATGGCGGCATAGCAGAGGTGTTTGGACAAACACGGAATAATCAAAGTATTTGGTGTGATAGAGCAACACTTGTCAAGGAAAAGACGGAAACCTCTTTTCAGGTATGGATTAATGATAAAACGGATGGATTTGGCGTGGCGGTCAGGTCTGATGGGGGAGAATTGGCAGTTGATCAAATCCGGATCAAAACGGCATGGAATTCCGGACTGTATCTGATTGTCTGTGCGCTTGCCAAAATAGGTTTTCTGGATCTTGTTTTATTTGCAATCATGTTCCGCAATCAATTACAGAAATATTCTGTCATTATTTGCGGAATCATTGGAATTACCTTTATATGTTCTCTTGGAATTTTTACACGATATTTATTGATGGGGCATGATGCTATGTTCCACATGAACCGGATTGAAGGATTAAAGGACGGACTTTTGTCCGGTACATTTCCCGTCCGGATACAGCCCACGTGGAATAATGGCTGGGGGTATGCGGTATCGGTAATGTATGGAGATTTGCTCCTGATTTTTCCGGCGCTGATGCGGATATGCGGGTTTACCGTACAGACGACTTGGAAGACATTTCTCGTAACAGTCAATTTAGCAACAGCAATCGTATCGTTTTATTCCTTCCGGAAAATATGCAAGGATAACTACAAAGCATTATTTGCATCACTCTTGTATTGTACAGGGTTATATCGGTTGGCATGTATCTATGTCAGAGCGGCAGTGGGAGAATTCGGAGTTATGATTTTTCTTCCGCTTGTTGTCCTTGGCTTCTGGTATGCCTTTGGTGAGGATG
The DNA here is from genome assembly GCA_016303085.1 of Acetatifactor sp. Taxonomy (GTDB): domain Bacteria; phylum Bacillota; class Clostridia; order Lachnospirales; family Lachnospiraceae; genus Acetatifactor. The sequence goes on along the minus strand of JAEDMI010000148.1, from coordinate 3,599 downwards.
TATCGCAAAAGGAGTACGGGAAAAAGCTGATTGCGCCGGTGATCGGATTTACGGGGATGCTGCAGACACATATACTGACCTGTGAGATATCGGCATTTTTTATTGTTTTACTTTGCATTATCATGATTCGGAAGGTGCTACAGAAAAAGACATTTATTTACCTTGCCAAGATAGTGATTGCCACTGCTTTGGTGAATTTGTGGTTTCTGGTTCCGTTCTTTCAATTTTTCGGTGAAAATCTTGTTATTTCCGGGATGTCAGAAATGCGGAATGATTTCCGGACATGGGGGTTGAGTGTTACAGAGCTTTTTGCTACATCGGCTTCGCAGGCCTATTATTTTACATTCGGTGAAAACGTGTCACTGGCATATAAATGTACGCTAACTGTGGGATTTGCATTATGGGCAAGTGCCGCTCTGATACTGTTCCTTTTATGGAACAAAAAAATAGAAAAGCCGAAAGCTACCACGACCCTGCTTGCGTTTGGCATTCTATCGGCCTGTATGGCAACAAATCTGTTTCCCTATGATTTTGTGAAAGAATACCTTCCGTTTTTTGCAAATGTCTTGTCAAAAATTCAATTTTCGTACCGCTTTTTGGGAATGACAGGTCTATTCTTTTCACTTGCCGCTCTTTTTGCAACGATGGGGCTTAAGGAAGAAAAACAAAACAGTTACATTTCTGTTTTATTGATAATTATATCAGTGTTGGCAATCTATCAGGGGATGAATTATCAGTATCAGATTCTGTATAGCGGAGAATGCCAGAATAAGTATTGTGCATCAAGTCTGGATACAACGGCTGTAATAACGGGTGAATATTTATATAAAAATTCTTCCGTGGATCTTACGAACGTGGACAGAGAGGTTACCGGGAACGGGGTGGAAGTACTTGAAACAAAGAAAAATTATTTGAACACGGATGTTGTGTGCAGGGCAGATCAAAAGGATGCATATATTGAGATTCCTACCTTCTATTATCCGGGATATGTTGCGGTTGATGATACAGGGGATGATTATAAGCTCATAAGAAGTGATAATAACAATCGGATCCGCGTGGAACTTCCGGAAGGGTTTGACGGAACGATACATGTTTCCTATAAGGAGCCACTGTATTGGAGAATCTGTGAAATACTCTCTCTGTTTGCGTTAATCGGATTGATATGGGCTTGGCGGGAGAAACGTTATGAATAGGCAAAGGATCATCTTATTTTTTCTGATAGGAGTGTTTTTCTATATAGTCAGACCAAAATCAAGTCTGCACAGGATTCGAATGGATAAGCTTGTAAGAGCGCACAAGCTGATCTGTGTTTTTGTTATTTATGCTACCTGCTTTGTGGCGTTTTCGACTATGAAAATCAGCGATTGGTGGAGCGATAAAGGACCTGATTATCAATTTCAGTATGAAGCGATGACAGAAGCAGTGCTTGACGGACATTTCTATTTGGATTTGGAGGTTTCCCCCGAGCTGGCAGCAATGGAGAATCCTTATGATTCTGTAAAAAGAAGCGAAGACAATGTTCCTTTTTACTGGGATCATGCATTTTACAATGGTCACTATTATATGTATTTCGGGGTAGTGCCGGTATTTCTTTTGTTTGTTCCTCTCAAAATACTGGGGATTTCTTTATTTTCCTATCAGGCCACACAAATCTTTGTCATGTTCAGTATCATAGGAATGTTTGCGGTATTTTATGAGATTTCCAAAAGGATGTGTCAGGGAATTCCATTATCCGGCTTCCTGTCTGTTGGTGTAGCCACTTCATGGATCGCAGTGTGGTACGCTGTTAAGTATCCGGCTTTATACTGTACGGCGAATGCAAGCGGGATCTGTATGGCAGTATGGGGATTCTATTTCTGCTATCGTGCATTCGTGACGGACGTAAGCAGAAAAACAACAGTGATTCATGCGGTTCTGGGGGCACTTTTCAGTGCACTGACATTTGGCTGCAGACCGACGATTGGTTTGTACTGCATTGTGTTAATTCCCCTCTTGCTCTTTTTCTATAAAAATTGTGGAAGGATGAAAGAATTTATTAAGGTATTTCTGCCGTTCTGCATACCGTTTGTGGTAGTAGCCGTGTTATTAATGCTTTATAATTATGCAAGATTTGATAATCCCTTTGAATTTGGGCAAAGCTATCAGCTGACAACGGTGGATCAGCATGCTTACAGTGGTAATAAATTCAAATTAAATGAATGTATAACCGGGCTCTGGTTCCATTTTTTTTCCTATGAGGCGATTAGTGAGTCTTTCCCGTTCATTCACCATGACGGATGCTTTGTTTTATTCCCGATTCTTTTTATCGGCTTGAGGAGCATAGGATTAGCCGGGGATCGTAAAAGAGGAGATTCTATGGTTAAGGGATTAGTAGCAACGATCATGCTTGCTGTTGTGATAATAACCTTTTATCATGTGACATGGGCTCCGATCATGTTCAGGCGGTATTCGCTGGATTTCAATTTTCTGCTGGGCTTTCTCGTTATGTTTGGAACCTGCGGACTGTATTGGCATGCAAAGGATCCTGCAAAGGTTTCCTTTTGGCTGACAATGCTTGCTGCATATACATTTGTCATTTGCTTTTTACTATATTTTGTTGACTATGATTATTCCATTGCAACGCATCAACCGGAGATATTGGAAAAGGCCAGGGATCTGGTCGTTTTTTGGAAAAAATAATATGTTGTAATTTCCTGTAAATTTCTTGCTTATACAGATGAAAACGTGTATAATGCGTTGTGGAAAGATTGTTACTAAAATAACAATAGCAGAAAACCTGCTATGAAATAGAAAGAAGAGGAGACTTGACATGAAGAAACCCACAGTATTAATGATTTTGGACGGATATGGATTGAATGAGAAGAAGGAGCACAATGCCGTGGCAGAAGCCAAGACCCCTGTCATGGACAAGTTGATGGCAGAGTGTCCTTTTGTAAAGGGTAATGCAAGTGGTATGGCGGTTGGATTGCCGGAAGGACAGATGGGAAATTCGGAAGTGGGACATCTGAATATGGGAGCAGGCCGCATTGTTTATCAGGAGCTTACCAGAATCACGAAGGAAATTCAGGATGGAACCTTTTTTGAGAATCCTGCGCTTTTGAAGGCTGTAGAGAATTGCAAGAAGAATGACAGTGCACTGCATATGTTCGGTCTTCTTTCTGACGGTGGTGTACACAGCCACAATACGCACCTTTATGGTCTTCTTGAGCTTGCTAAGAGAAACGGACTTTCCAAGGTATATGTTCATTGCTTCCTGGATGGACGTGATACGCCTCCGGCAAGTGGAAAGGGATACGCACAGGACTTAGAGGCAGAGATGAAGAAGATCGGCGTAGGTAAGATTGCTTCCGTGATGGGACGCTACTACGCAATGGACAGAGATAACAACTATGACAGAGTGAAACTTGCATATGACGCGCTGACAAAGGGCGAAGGACAGACAGCTGTAAGCGGTCCCGACGGAATTCAGGCGTCCTACGATAAGGACGAGACGGATGAATTTGTAAAGCCTACGGTAGTGGTTGAGGACGGAAAGCCGGTTGCGACCATCAAGGATGGTGATTCCGTGATCTTCTTTAACTTCAGACCTGACCGTGCAA